>JAADEO010000135.1 GCA_013153415.1 Deltaproteobacteria bacterium | reverse complement strand
GATGGGGCTGTTATTCTGCCGGATACCGGGTTTTCTGGGAGAGCCGAATGACCGAGGAAAAGAGATACAGCATTCTTTTCGTGGATGATGAACGACGGGTTCTGAACTCTCTGAAAAGAGGTCTGATGGGAGAACCTTATCGGATCATTCTCGCTCTGAGCGGAAAGGAAGCTTTGGAAATTTTGGAGAATGAGCCGGTGGCGGTGATCGTGTCCGATATGAAAATGCCGGAGATGAACGGCCTGGAGCTTCTGCAGCTGGTAGCGCAACGTTTTCCCGATGTCATCCGCCTGGTGTTATCGGGCTATTCCCATACCAGTACGGTTCTGGCCGCGGTCAATGAAGGACGTATTTTTCGCTATATCACCAAACCCTGGAGCATCGACAACGATATCAAGCCGGCACTCGAGGATGCGGTCAAACTTTATCAACTGCGTAAACAGGAGCGTAATGAGACGGAGAACCTGAAGGTAGCTGTCACCGATAGTCAGAAAAAGGTTTCCCAGACCAAAAAAATCGCCAGTGAACTGTTGTTGCGCAAAGCGGATGCCCAGACCCAGGCCATGGAGCGGGTTAAAAATATTTTCAATTACATCTTCAATCAGGCCATCAATCTCGAGATGGGAGAGCTGGATGATGAGAGCCGAAAGCTTGTATCCGAGATCAGGCGAACCTGTCGCCAGTCTCTGGATGGTCTTGAGAAAGTAACTTTGCTCAATAATCTGGAAACCGGAAAAAGGCTCTTAGCGCAAAAGGTATTCGAGCCGTCGGCTTTCGTCAACGGGCTTGAAGGGGTGTGCGGAGACCTGAACCGGACGGCGGAAGTCGAGATCGTTTTCCAGACGGAAGGGGACGTGGTACCGGAACGGGTTTTCGGAGATGAGGATCTGCTTCGGGTTATGACTTACGAGCTCTTGGAGAATGCCGTGCAGAACAGTCCTCCCGGTGGTAAGGTGGTTTGCCGTTTCGCGTGGCGGATGCTGGAGCCCGGATCATTTCAATTACGGGTCACGGTGCTGGATGAAGGGCCGGGTATCGCCAAGGAGCGGTTGCGGGAATTGCAACGGCCATTTGTATGCGGGGAGGAGCGGAAGAAGCTTCCGGTCTGGGGCGTAGGATTGTCGCTGGTACGGTTGATCGCTACAAAACTGCATGCTACCTTGACGATCGCCAAAGGCGAAACGGGAGGCAGTCAGGCCGGGTTCGAGATTCGGTTGCGCGGGGCCTGTACCCAGTAGAAAAAGAACAGTCTGGAGGAACAGTTGGCGATTGACAGTAAGGCCAAAGCTTTTGCTCATATCAAACGTTTCATTGATACGGAAAAACGGATTCCGCAGTTGCCCCAGATCCTGATGCGGATCGAAGGGGCCCTGGACGATCCCACGGTCGGGGGCAAGGAGCTGGCCCGGGTGATACTCGATGATCCCTCGCTCACGGCCCAGGTTCTCAAGGTCGCCAACTCGACCTATTACAATCCCCGGGGCAGCCGGATCAAAACCGTCAGCCGGGCGATCGTGATTCTCGGTTTCGACAATATCCGGCGCCTGGTGCTGGGACTCAGCGTCTCTCGTCTTTTCACCCTGCTGCCGGCCTGGAACGTCTATCGCAATCTCTGGCGCCACTCTCTGGCCACAGCCATTCTCTCCCGGGACCTGGCCCGGGAGGACGGTTTCGCCGATGTCGAGGTCGCTTTTGTGGCCGGCCTCCTGCACGATGTCGGCAAATTCATTCTCGGCCACCTGCATGGCGAAGCCTACGCCGGGCTGCTGGAGACCTACCGCCAGCAGCCGGAAACCGATCTCTGCCGTCTCGAAAGCGAGGCTTTTTACTGCAATCATCAGGAAGTCGGAACTCTGCTGGCCCAATCCTGGGGACTGCCCCGGGAACTGATCCGGGTCATCAGCCGCCACCGTCCCGGGCCGCGGTGGCGCTATTTCATCGAGAACCGTTCCGGTCTTGGAAGCTATGTCATTCTGGCCAACCGGATGGCGCACCTGCTGGAACTCAAGAGCCGGGTCGCTGTTTCCGAATATCAGGAGCGATTGCGCGAGCTGCAGCCCCAGGCCGAAATCGCTTTCGGTCTCGATCGCGAGGGTTTTAACGACCTGCTGGAGAGCCTGGCCGACAAGATCCGTGAAGCGGCCGCCTATTTCGATATCGAACTCGACGATCCTGAAACTCCCTCCCCGGACCGGTCGCCGGCTGTCGGCAGGACGATCGTGAAACGGTTCATCGATGAGAGCGCTTTTTCTGATCTGACCCTGAAGATTTCGGAGAGCTCGGTCTCCTGTTCCGGTTTCTCGGACTTTGTGGAGGTGACAGCGGGGCCGCTGTTCTCAATTTTAGGTCTTGAACTTCTGATCATCTATCTGCCCGGATCGAAAGGGCAGGGTTTAGCCCCGGCGGTCTGTTTCGGTGGCGGACGTCTGGCCGAGTTGCTGGGGCGGACGGCCCTGGCCGGAGCCGGAAAAGACCTGATCAGCCAGGTTTTTTCCGCTGGCCGGATCCTGGAGACGGGAGAGCCCCCGGTAGAATTGGATGCCGATCTCAGGACTATCTGCTGGACGGCCGGCCGCATTCTCGGGGTTCCTCTGGCCGACGGCGGTTCCGTCAGAGGCGTACTGCTTCTGTTGCGCAATATCAAAACCGCTCCCTTCCAGGTCCGGGAAAAACGTCTGCTGAAACTGTATGGCGATCTTTTAGGGCGCAAGCTGGCGGGTTTATAGCCGTCAGTTCCATTTGCGGCCTGTTATTCAAGGCCTGATTGGGGTCTTTCGTGACTTGAATGCGATCATGTGGCAAGGAGGAGATGATGCATATGGGAATCAATCGGCCGCCGGCGGTAGCCGGAAGTTTCTACAGTGACGATCCCGTCGCCCTGCGACGTGAAATAGAGGGCTTCCTCAGTCGGGTTGAGACTTCTGCCGGCGGGGGGCGGATTCCGGTCGGACTCGTTGTCCCGCATGCCGGCTACATGTTTTCCGGGGAAGTGGCGGCTTCCGCCTATAAGCTCGTCGAAGGCTGCGAGTTCGATCTGGTAGTAGTGGTTTCTCCGAGCCACCACAAATATTTTCCCGGTTTCTCGATCTATCAGCCCGGCAATTACGTTACCCCGCTGGGCGAGATCGAGGTCGACCGGGAACTGGCCGCTGAACTGATTTCCACCTCTCCCGAGATCAGTTACGTGCCCGAGGCTCACAGCCATGAGCATGCTCTCGAAGTCCAGCTTCCTTTTCTCCAGGTCTGTCTGGGAAGATTCAGGTTGCTGCCGCTGGTCATGGGTGAGCAGAGCTGGGTCCAGGCGGAAAAGCTGGCGGTGATCCTGGCCGGACTGGCCCGGGAAAGAAAGGTGCTGTTCGTGGCCAGCAGCGACCTCTCCCATTTCTACCCGGCCGCCAAGGCTGAAGTTCTCGATCGCCGGGTCGTCGATGCGGTGGCGGCCTGTGATCCGGCTTCTTTCTGGGCCCTGATCGAGACCGGCCAGGCCGAGGCTTGCGGGGCCGGTCCGCTGCTTGCGGTCATGCTGGCAGTCCGGCGCCTGGGCGCGGTGCGGGCCGAGATCCTCAGCTACCGTCATTCCGGGGAGATCTGCGGCGACTACAACCGGGTGGTCGGTTATCTGGCGGCGGCTTTTTATCACCAGGACAAGGAGGTGCGATGATGGAGAGAGAAGCAGGTTTGAGCCCGGCAGATAAACAGTATCTCCACGACCAGGTCCGGGCCGTGATCGAGGCCCGTCTCCGGGGTGAAAAAGGGCCGGATGATATTCCCGCCAGTCCGGTTCTCAAGGAGAAGCGAGGGGCTTTCGTGACCCTTAAAAAACATGGCGAGCTACGCGGTTGCATCGGCTATATCGAGGCTTACAAGCCGCTTTACCTGACGATCCGGGAGATGGCCCGGGCTGCGGCTTTCAATGATCCTCGGTTTCCCCCGTTGACGGCTGAGGAGTGGCCCGCGGTAGAGGTTGAAATTTCGGTCCTGTCGCCCCTGCGGGAGATCGATGATCCCGAGCTGATCGAGGTGGGTCGGCACGGAATTCTCCTGCGTAACGATCCCTATTCCGGCGTCCTGCTGCCTCAGGTGGCGGTCGAGTACGGCTGGAATCGGGAGGAGTTCCTGGAGCATACCTGCATGAAAGCCGGTCTGGCCGGTGACTGCTGGCGCCGTCCGGGAACCCGGATTTTCATCTTTTCCGCCGAGATCTTTTAAATGCTTGCTTTTTGTCGGTTCCTGTGCTAAAAGCACCACGGTTTGCGAAAATTTGCGTTGGCCTTAAGTGGCTTTTTGCAAGTGGGCTCCCGGCAGGAGCCCACTTTTTTTATCCGGAATCCGGAGATTGAAGAAAACGATGCCGGAAAAACATGGCGACTGGCGGGTTCGGGTCCAGAACCTCGCAGAAGATCTGCTCGACAACCTGGGATACGAGCTGGTGGATATCGATTTCCCCCGGGGTGACGATGGCATCCTGCGGCTGTTTATTGACCGCGAGGGGGGGGTTACCCTCGATGATTGCACTCATGTCAGTCGCATGTTCGGAGCCCTGCTCGATGTCGAGGATCCGGTTCCGGGGCGCTACAATCTCGAAATCTCCTCTCCCGGTCTCAACCGGCGTCTGCGCCGGCCGCAGGATTTCACCAGCCGGATCGGGGAGACGATCAAGATCAAGCTGGCCGAACCGTTGGCCGGCCGCCGGCGTTTCAAGGGGATACTGCGGGACTGCCGGCCGCAGCCTCTGACCGTGACGGTCGAGGTCGACGGCGAGTTGTTCGAAGTGCCTTTGGATGAGAATGCGCGCTGCAACTTGGTATATAATTTTGACCGTTGACGGTTTTTTCATTTTTCTAATTTCATTTGAGATGTTGTAAACGCAGGGAGAGTTAGTTGATATTATGTCCTCAAGTCTGAGTTTCATACTTGATCAGGTCAGTAAAGAGAAGAATATTCCCAAAGAGATCCTGATCGAGGCAATCGAATCGGCGATGGTAACCGCCTCCAAGAAAAAGCTCGGGGCGGCACGTGAGATCGAGGCTTCATATGATGAAGAGAGCGGCGAGATCGAGCTTTTCGAATTTGTCGATGTGGTCGAGAATGTCGAGAACTCCTACTACCAGATATCCCTCGAAGAGGCCCGTGAAATAGATCCCGAGGTCGAGATCGGTGACAGCCTGGGTTTGAAACTCGAGACCGAGGATTTCGGCCGGATCGCGGCCCAGACCGCCAAACAGGTGATCATGCAGAAGATCCGCGAAGCCGAGCGCGAGAGCATCTACGAGGAGTACCACGAAAAGGTCGGTGAGATCATCAGCGGTACGGTGCAGCGGGTCGAACGCGGCAACCTGATCGTCAATCTCGGCTCCACCGAGGCCATTCTCCCTCGTTCCGAAACTATTCCCCGGGAGAATTTCCGTCAGGGTGAGCGTATCCGGGCCTACCTGCTGAAAGTCGAGATCACCGTCAAAGGTCCCAAGATCGTTCTCTCCCGGACCCATCCCGGTTTTCTGATCCGGCTTTTCGAGGTCGAGGTTCCGGAAATCTTCGAAGGGGTTATCAAGATCATGGGGGCGACCCGGGAGCCCGGAGTTCGTGCCAAGATCGCGGTGACCACCAATGATCATGACGTCGATCCCGTCGGTGCCTGTGTCGGGGTTCGCGGTTCCCGGGTCCAGAACGTGGTTCAGGAGCTCAAGGGCGAGAAGATCGACATCATCCGCTGGAACCCGGATCCGGTGCGCTATGTCTGCAACGCCATCTCCCCGGCCGAGATCAGCAAGATCATCATCGACGAGGAAGAGCACAAGATGGAGATCGTGGTGCTCGATGAGCAACTCTCGCTGGCTATCGGCCGCCGGGGGTTGAATGTTCGCCTGGCAGCCAAGCTGACCGGCTGGAAACTCGATGTCAAATCGGCCTCCCGGGTGGCCAGCGACTTCGACCAGCTTTTCGCTCCCTTCGCCGATCTCGAGGGTTTCAACCATACGGCCATGGAACTGCTTTACGACAACGGTTTCCGCAAGGTCGAAGATATCGCCGGCAGTACGGTCGAGGAGTTGACCGATATCATCGGCACCGAAGGTGTCGATCCGAAGCTTCTGATCGAGCGGGCGGTCGAGGTTTTTCACGCCCGTCAGCAGGCTCTGGAAGAGGGTGAAGCGGCCTCGGAAAGCGAGGTCGTGGAGGATGCCGGCGCTGTCGAAGAAAATCCGGCAGAGGCTTCTGAAACACCGGCGGTCGCAACCGGAACTCCGGCGCCTGAGGAAGAGTCCGAGGCCGGAACTCCCGCTGTAGAAGTGGATGCGGCTGAAGCTGAAACTCCGGAAGCCGGGCCTGTCGACTCTGGGATTGAGACTGAAGCCGGGCCCGAAAATCCGGGCCAGACAGACTGTGACGAAGAAACACCGGCTCCTGAGGCTTAAAGCGCAAGGCCCGGTCCGGACCTGCGTCATCTGTCGCCAGCCCCGGGCCCAGCGCCGGCTCTACCGGTTGGTCCGGGAAGGTGCTGATTTGCGGGTCGAGCGAAAAAAAACTCTGCCGGGTCGCGGTTATTACATCTGCCGGGACGGGGAGTGTCTGAAAATCTTTCTTGCCGGTCGGCGCCGCCTGGGACGTTCATCCCTGACGGCTGCGGCCCTGGATCAACAGAGTCTCGAATTTCTCCGGGCCGGAATGGACGGACCCTGAAGAAACTCTATATAAATAGCAATTGGTAACTCAGCACGCCGTTGGGCATGTTTGGAAACGTATTTAGGGGGTAACCAACCTTGATTCTGCGGGAAAAAAAGAAAACCAAGGTTTATGAACTCGCTTTCTCCTTGAAACTCAAGGAACCGGAGCTTCTGTCGATTTTAAAGACCTTGGATATTGAGGTCAGTACCAAGTTCAGCTCTCTGAGCGAAGAGGAGGTTGAACGCGTAAAGGCCTGGTGCCGTGAAAATCAGGGGCCGGGTGTGGTTGAGAAACGGGTTGGCTCCGGAGTCCGGCGCCGGCGCCGGAAAGTGGCTCCCCAGCCGGTGGCTGAAACCGAAAGCGATGCGCCGGAAAGCGGCGAGGCGGAAACTCCGGCTCCGGCCGACGGGGAAAAACCCGAAGCGGAAAAGGTTTCCCGGGATGTCCAGGAAACAGCGTCCGGGCCGGATGCCGGGGCTGAGAAACCGGTTTCCGATAAAGAAGAGACGGCGGCGGGTGAGGAAGAAACGGTGCCGGCGGCTGAGGCCGATGCTGTTAAGCCCGATGTGGATAAAGATAGTGCTGCCGTTGAGGCGGCCGCTGATAAAACTGCAGATGAGGTCGCGGCGTCGGAAGAGGCTCCGGCGGTTGAAACAGAAGAGTCGCCGGCCGATGGAGAGGTGGAAACGGTTCCATCTGCCGATGTCCGAAAAGAGGATT
>JAADEO010000146.1 GCA_013153415.1 Deltaproteobacteria bacterium | reverse complement strand
TGGTACCCGCCTGCTGATCATGGCGCCCCTGGTGCGCCGGCGTAAAGGCGAGTTCCAGAAGCTTTTCCGCGGGCTTCTGAGCGAGGGATTTCTCCGGGTCGAAGTCGATGGCGAGGTTTTCCGGCTCGATGACCCGCCGGAGCCCGATCGGCAGCGTTATCACGATATCTCGCTGATCGTCGACCGTCTTGTTCTGGGGCCGGAGAGCCGCAGCCGGCTGGTCGATTCCCTGGAGCTGGCGATGGACAAGGCCGATGACCTGGCCGTGGTCCAGGTGGTCGGGGGAGAGCGCCTGCTCTTTTCCCGGCGCCTGGCCTGCATCGAATGCGGCCTGAGTTTCGCCGAAATAACGCCCAGGCTCTTCTCCTTCAATAATCCGCACGGCGCCTGCCCCGAATGCAGCGGTCTGGGCCGGGACCTGGTTTTCGATACCGGTCTGATCATTCCAGATCCTTCGCTTTCGCTGGCCGATGGCGCGATCGCTCCCTGGCGCCGTTCGCACTCCTTCTACCTGAGCGAAATCCTGGAACCGTTGAGCCGCCATTACGGTTTCTCCCTGGCGACTCCTTTCGCCGAACTGCCGGAGACCGTGAAAAAGATCATCTTCTATGGTTCTGGGCGGACCCGGATCGCCGGTCTGCTGACCGATGGTCGTTTCCGGCGCTCTTCCAGCCGGCGTTTCGAGGGTGTGATACCCAGTCTGAAAAGGCGCTATGAAAAGGCCGACGGGGAGAACGACGCCGAACTGCTGCGTTACCTTTCACCCAAACCTTGTCCCCGTTGCCAGGGCAGCCGGCTCAAGGCCGAGGCTTTGAAGGTCAGGATCTCCGGTCTCAATATTCATGAACTGACTCGCCGGCCATTACCGGCGGCCCTGGAGTTTCTCGAAAATCTTGAGCTCTCTCCGGCCCGGCGGGAGATCGCCCGGCGTATTCTCGTGGAGTTGACCAGCCGGTTGCGTTTCCTGATCGATGTCGGTCTCGACTATCTGAGTCTCGACCGGGCCAGCGCCACCCTCTCCGGCGGCGAATCGCAGCGTATCCGGCTGGCGACCCAGATCGGTTCCGGTCTGACCGGGGTTCTCTATGTGCTCGACGAGCCCAGCATCGGCCTCCATCAGCGCGACAACCGCCGGCTGCTCAATGCCTTGTTCCGGCTCCGGGACCTGGGCAACTCTCTTTTGATCGTCGAACATGATCAGGAGACCATTCTCGCTGCCGACGAGGTGATCGACATGGGGCCCGGGGCCGGCCGTCTGGGCGGCGAGGTCGTGGCCCAGGGAACCCCTGCGGAAATCGCCGCCGGGGATTCTCTGACCGGACTCTATCTCTCCGGTCGCGAGAAGATCGAGGTGCCGGCCCGCCGGCGCCGGCCGGAAAAAAACCGGAAACTTGTCATTCGCGGGGCGGCTCAGCACAATCTCAAGAATATCGATGTCGAATTTCCGCTCGGCCTGTTGCTCTGCGTGACCGGGGTTTCGGGTTCGGGCAAGAGCAGCCTGATCAACGAAACCCTGTTTCCGGCCCTGCATAATCATCTTTACGATGCCCGCTACCCGGTCGGAGCCTGCCGGGGAATCGAAGGCTTGGAACTGCTCGACAAGGTCATCAATATCGACCAGAGTCCGATCGGGCGCACTCCGCGTTCCAATCCGGCTACCTACACCGGGGTCTTTACCCCGATTCGCGAGCTGTTTGCCGGCCTGCCCGAGGCCCGGATGCGGGGTTACAAACCGGGTCGTTTCAGTTTCAATGTCAAAGGCGGTCGCTGCGAGGCCTGCAAAGGCGATGGCTACACCCGGGTGGAGATGCATTTTCTGCCCGATATCTTTGTCAAATGCGATTCCTGCGGCGGTCGCCGTTTCACCCGCGAGGTGCTGGAGATCCGTTATAAAGGAGCCAATATCGCCGAGGTTCTGGCGATGACAATCAATCAGGCGGCCGAGTTTTTCGCCGCCGTGCCCCGGATTCTGAGCAAACTCGAGGTGCTGAGAGATGTCGGTCTCGGCTACATGACTCTGGGTCAGGCCGCTGTAACCCTTTCCGGGGGAGAAGCGCAGCGGGTGAAACTGGCCCGGGAACTGGCTAAACGCTCAACCGGCAGAACCCTTTACCTGCTCGATGAACCGACTACCGGACTCCATTTTCATGATGTGAAACAACTGCTCGGGGTTCTCGATCGGCTGGTCGGAGAGGGCAACTCAGTGATCGTCATCGAACACAATCTCGAGGTGATCAAGGCGGCGGATTACATTATCGATCTCGGGCCGGATGGTGGTTCCGGCGGCGGCCAGCTGGTAGCCTGCGGGACACCGGAAGAGGTGGCCGGAGTCGCGAAATCAGCGACCGGCAGGTGTTTGCGGGAGCTGTTGCCGGAGTGCAAATGATGAGCCGGGCCAGTGGAGCCTGGACGATCTGGAAGAAGTTCCTGTGCGAGTGACTGGCTGCCCGGCTGGGCTCAGGAACGCCGCCTCTTCTGGGTCATCAGGTAGGCGAGGTTGTCCAGCTCGCTGGTGATCGAGACATTGCGCAGGGTTATCTCTTCCGGAACCTTGACTTTGGTGGGGGCGAAATTGAGCAGGCCCTGAATACCGCCGGCCACCAGTTGTTCGGCGACCTTCTGCGCCGCATCGGCCGGGGTGGTGATGATCCCGATCAGGATCTTCTTCCCGGTTACCGTCTGCTCGATCTCGGTGGTCGGCTGGATGGTGATGCCGGCGCTCAGTTCGGTTCCGACCTTGGCCGGGTCGCTGTCGAAGGCGGCGGTGATGCTGAAACCGTGTTTACGGAAAAGAGCGAAATTGAGCAGGGCCAGACCCAGTTTGCCGACGCCGACCACACAGGTCGGCCAGTTATTGTTGAGGCCCAGAATCTCCTTGATCTCCGCTTCCAGCTTCTTGGTGTCGTAGCCGACGCCGCGCACCCCGAACTCGCCGAAATATGAAAGGTCTTTACGGATCTGAGCCGGACTGACCTGGCAGTATTCGCCCAGCAGCTCCGAAGAGATGACCGGGTGATTCTCGACCTGGAGCCGTTCCAGGCAGTTGATGTAGGTGGAGAGGCGCTTGATAGTGGCTTCCGGAATCTTGCACTCTTTGGTCTTCATTGTCTGCCTTCTCTAATGCGGGGATGAGTCCAGCGGTCCAAACGGGCTCTTTCGGCCCGCAAGCAGGTACTCTTATCAGAACATTTTCTGCCGATGATTTTTCTTGTTTTTTGTGCAGAAAACAACCTGTAAGGCACCAAACCGGATTCTGGCTGGATCATCTCTAATTTGAGGAAATTCAAATCAGGTGCCTGGCTCTCACAACTCTGTGAGAGTTATCACATTGATGGTCAGGATTCAAGAGTAAATTTACTTTTTTCTGCATTTCTGCGGACTGCTTTGCAGCTTTGCGCTAAGTTTTCGCATTACCTTGGCGGAGTCTTGGAACCCGACGATTTTTTTTGACATTTATCAAGTTATAAACTAACTTCAGGCTAGTATGGGAGACGTTTTTTCTGCGGGCTCCCCGTTCACTCGGTGAGCGGGTGGCAGCAGGGTTGGAGGTCGTAATTGACACAACTCGCACAACTCGATGAGACCCGTCGCCGGGCCCTGCAACCGGTCAAGCTCGTGGTCGTCAAACTGGGCAGTGCCGTGCTCACCGATTCCGGCCGGCTCAAACACTCTTTTTTCGCCCGTTTCGCTCGCGAGATCACCACTTTGCAGGAGCAGGGCTATCGTTTTATCGTGGTGACCTCCGGGGCGGTGGCGGCCGGTCTCGAAGCCCTCGGTTTTTCCCTGCCGCCGTCGACAATTCCCGAAAAACAGGCCTGCGCCGCGGTCGGGCAGCTGCGCTTGATGCGCCAGTACGAGCAGGAATTTGCCGCCCGGGGACAGCAGGTGGCTCAGATCCTGTTGACCGCCGATGACATCCGCAATCGGCGTCGCTACCTGAATGCCCGTAACGCCCTGAAAGCGTTGCTCGGGGCCGAGATTCTACCCCTGGTCAATGAAAATGATACGGTCGTGGTCCGGGAGATCAAATTCGGCGACAATGATAATCTCGCCGCCCTGCTCACTTCCCTGGCCGAGGTCGATCTGCTGTTGCTGTTGACCGATCTCGACGGAGTATACGATTGCGATCCGAAACTGAGTGGCGAAGCCGCCCTGATTCCGGTGATCGAAGAGGTCGATGAATCGGTCACGGCCTTTGTCTGCGCCAATAAAACTGCGGTCGGCACCGGAGGGATGCTGAGCAAACTGGAAGCCGCCCGCAAGGCTGCGGCTTACGGTATCCCTACCGTGATCGCCAGCGGGCTCAAACCTGGAGTGATCGGCCGGGTTCTGGCCGGCGAGTCGGAGGGCACCCTGTTCCTGCCCCGGCGCAATCGTCTCAACTGCCGCCAGCACTGGCTCGCCTACGCGGTCGAGCCCCGGGGCAGCCTCTATCTCGATGAAGGTGCCGTCCGGGCTCTGGTCGAGCGCAAGACCAGTCTCCTGCCCTCCGGAATTCTCAAGGTGGAAGGGGAATTCGATGTCGGTGATCCGGTTTCCTGCCGAGATGCCGACGGCCGGGAGATCGCCCGGGGATTGACCGCTTACAATGCCATCGATGTTGCCAAAATCGCCGGGTGCCATTCCCGGGAGATTGCCGCCCGTCTTGGTTACAGCGCCGGTGACGATGTCATTCACCGGGATAATCTGGCCCTGATCGGTTGATCTCCGACGACCGGGCGATAGCAGACGGATTCACTATCAAGTTATCAAGGAGTTGCTGGAATAATGGAAATTGAAAAAAGGATCAGAGAGTTGGCTGAAGAGGTCAAGGCGGCCTCCCGGGTATTGGCCGATATCCCGGCGACCGAAAAAGACCGGGCCTTGTCGGCCATGGCCGCGGGTCTCAGGAAAAGACGGGATTTTCTTCAGAAGGAGAACCGGCGGGATCTGGAAAAGGCTGAAGCCGGTGGTCTCAGCCCGGCGATGATCGACCGCCTGACCCTGAGTGACAAGGTGGTCGAGGCGATGGCTGCCGGGCTCGAGGAGGTGGCCTCGTTTCCCGATCCCATCGGCAACGTCGAACGGATGTGGCGACGGCCCAACGGCCTGATGGTGGGAAAGATGCGGATCCCGCTGGGCGTGGTGGGGATGATTTACGAATCCCGCCCCAACGTCACCGCCGATGCCGCCGGGCTCTGTCTCAAATCCGGCAATGGCGTGATCCTGCGCGGGGGATCGGAGGCCTTTCATTCCAATATGGCGATTCTCGAGGTGTTGCACGAGGCTTTGGAAGGCACGGCTGTTCCCGCGGCGGTCATTCAGGTTGTTCCTTTTACCGAACGCCGGGCGATCAACATCCTGCTGGCCTGCGAAGAGCAGATCGATCTCATCATTCCCCGGGGAGGCGAAGGCCTGATCCGTTTCGTAGTTGAAAACTCCCGGATCCCGGTAATCAAACATTACAAAGGCGTCTGCCATGTTTTTGTCGATGCCGGGGCCGATCTCGAGATGGCCCGCCGGATCGTGATCAACGCCAAAACCCATCGTCCCGGGGTCTGCAACGCAGCCGAAACCATTCTCGTGCACAAGGATATCGCAGACCGGTTTCTCCCCTTGATGGTGGCTGATCTGCTGGAGAGAGGAGTCGAGATCCGTGCTTGCGAAGAGACCCTTGCGATAGTACCCGCTGCGACCGGGGTGCAGGCCGCGACCGAAGTTGATTGGGACGCCGAGTATCTCGATCTGATCGTTGCCGTTAAGGTTGTCGACGGACTGGAAGAGGCGATTTCGCATATCGCCGCTCACGGTTCCGACCATACCGAGACCATCGTGACTTCGGATTACCATCGTTCCCAGGAGTTTCTGCGCCGGGTCAACTCCTCGGTGGTCATGGTCAATGCTTCGACCCGTTTTTCCGATGGTGGCCAGATGGGGCTCGGAGCCGAGATCGGGATCAGCACCACCAAACTTCATGCCTATGGTCCGATGGGACTGGAAGGCCTGACCACCACCAAATACATCATCTATGGCGATGGACAGATCCGGCAGTAGAATCGGGATCTTCGGCGGCACTTTCAATCCGGTTCACTTCGGACATCTGCGGGTTGTCGAAGAGGTGCGCCAGGCTTTTGCCCTGGATGAGATGCACCTCGTTCCCTCGGCCCGACCGCCCCATAAACGGGCGCATGATATCGCTCCGGCCGAGGACCGTTTGCAGATGGTTCGGCGGGCGGTGCGTGGCAACCCTCATCTTTTCGGTTGTGCTTACGAGTGCCGCAAAGAGGGCCCCTCGTATTCGGTCGAGACCTTGGCCTGGTTCCGTCGCCGTTATGCCGGGGCCGAACTGTTCTTTATCCTGGGCTGGGATGCCTGGCTGGAAATCGACACCTGGTATGCCTGGCGGGAGCTTTTTCATCTGGCCGATTTCATCGTTATTTCCCGCCAGGGGCGGCAGCCCTGGCGGGAAGTGTCCCGAGAGAGGCTTTTTCCAATTGCGCTTAAAGATGTTTTTTGCTATGAGAGCGAGACCTGTTACCGGTACCGATCCGGCCACAGGCTCCACTTTTTTGCCGCCACTCGGCTGGATATCTCCGCCAGCCAGATAAGAGGTGAAGCGCTTGCCGGTCGCTCTCTGCGTTACCTGGTGCCGGAGAGTGTCAGGAAATATATCGAGGCTCACCGTTTATATTGCGGATAATCCTGGAGATGATGACATCAAGGAGGCGACGGGATTTTACAGGAAAATAATAAATTGGCTGTGGTGAAAGAGTTGCTCGATGAGAAAAAGGCTGAAGATCTGGTAATTCTCGATCTTCGGTCGCTCTCTTCGGTAACCGATATCCTGGTGATTGCCAGCGGACACTCTGACCGCCATGTTCAGGCTGTCAGCGAGCATTTGGCTCAGGAGATGAAAAAACACGGCTATTATCCACTCGGCAGTGAAGGATTGCAGGGTGGTCGCTGGGCCCTACTCGATTATGACGATATCATCGTCCATGTCTTCTACCATGATATCAGAAATTACTATGATCTCGAAGGGATCTGGAGCGATGCGCCGGTGATTTTTCCTGTTCGCCGGGATCAACGCGGGGCGGGAGTGGAAAGCTGAGATGCGCCTGCTGGTGCTGATGGTCGGCAAAACCAGAAACCCCGCCTACCAGCGGGAAATAGCCTCTTACCAGAGTCGTCTGAAGCGCCATTTGCAGTGTGATGTGAAAGAACTCCGGGAGGAAAAACCGGGTCGCAGTGAGAGCCCGGCTGCATTTTGTCGGCGCCAAGGCGGCCGTTTGCTGAGGGAGTTCCGGAAATACCCCGGGTTGCGTCTGTTATTGGATGAGCGGGGCCCGAAGATGACCAGTCCTGAGTTCGCCGTCTTCCTCGAACGGGCTCTGGCGGGTGGTCATCGCAATCTGGTATTCTTTTGCGGCGG
>JAADEO010000115.1 GCA_013153415.1 Deltaproteobacteria bacterium | reverse complement strand
CTCTGTTTCGTTGAAGAATAAATAATAGCTACCGGGGGGCGCCGTCTCTTCCAGACCGGCGCTTCTTTCGGCAAGAAAAGTTAGTCTAACATAAGAACATCAGGAGGAACGAACAATGAAAAAGATTGCGCTGGCGGCCGATGACAAGCTCGGCCTCGATGGAGAAATGAGCATGCATTTCGGCCGCTGCCCGGCTTACGTCGTGGCCGAGGTTGATGATAGCGGCAAGGTGGTATCCAGCGAAGTGGTTGAGAACCCCTATTTTCAGCAACATACCCCGGGCCAGGTACCCAAGTTCGTCAACTCTCTCGGGGTCGACGCGATCATCGCCGGGGGCATGGGCCCCAAGGCCATCGACATGTTCAACGGTTTCGGCATCGAAGTGGTCACCGGGGTCGGAGGCCGCATCGGCAACGTTCTCGAAGCCTTTCTCAAGGGCGAAATTTCCGGGGCCGCGGGCTGCGCTCACGACCATGACCATGACCACGACGGTTGCGGAGGACATTAAAATGAAGATTGCAATCAGCGTCACCCGGCCGGGTGACGAAGCCACCCTCGAAATGCGCTTCGGCCGTTGCCCCTATTTCGCCGTCTACGACAGCGAGAGCGAAAATTTCGACTGGTATGAAAATGAAGGCATCAAAGCCGCTTCCGGGGCCGGCACCGGGGCCGCCCAGGCCCTGCTCGACCGCGGGGTCGAAGCCGTCATCAGCGGCCAGTTCGGCCCCAAGGCGGTCCAGGTTCTCGAAGCCGGCGGGGTCAAAATGTTCCTCGCCCCGGCCAACCTGCCAATCAACGAAGTCATTGCCAAATGGCGGGCGGGAGAGCTGAAAGAGTATCAGATACAGAGATTTTAGTACCTCACAGGTCATTTTCTGCACACAAAAACAAAAAAAATCAGTAGAAAATGTTCTGATAAGAGTGCTTATCTGCAGGCCGAAAGGCCCGGGATTGCAGGACTTATCCCCGCATTAAACCTGCAACACTTGAACTCAGCCCGGTTTTTCCGGGCTGGCAACTGCGGCTGGAGCACTGGCCCGGCCGCGAAAATGAAGAAAGGAGGTAAAGTCATGCCTGGATTAAATGGAAAAGGACCTCAAGGTGAAGGTCCGCTGACCGGACGCGGTCTCGGCCGTTGCCGGCCGACAGCAACCGACGCCACCGATCAGCGGCGTTCCGGTGATCAACTCAGAAAGATTGATCCCAACAACTACAACTCCAATACGGTCGCAACCGGTGATAATGTTGTCTACGGACGCGGCCAGGGTGGCCTGCCCCGCGGCGGCGGTGCCTGCCAGGCTTTCGGTCGGGGCTTTGGTGGTCCCGGAGCCGGCGGCGGCCGGGGACTTGGCCGGGGAGCCGGCCAAGGAACCGGACGGGGACGACGCAGATGATCGTAACCGTCGCCAGCGGCAAAGGGGGGACCGGTAAAACCACGGTGGCTACCAACCTGGCCCTGGTCTCCCCCGAGGCCCAGTATATCGATTGCGATGTCGAGGAGCCCAACGGTCACCTCTTTCTCAAACCGGAAATTGAGCGGGAGTTAGAGGTCGACCTGCCGATCCCACGCATCGATACAGAAAAATGCACGGCCTGCGGCGACTGCGCCAAAGCCTGTGAATTCAACGCTCTGGCTCTGGTCGGGAAAAAGGTTATGGCCTTTCCCGACCTCTGCCATGGCTGTGGCGCCTGCGTTTTCATCTGCCCTGAAAAGGCAATCAGCGAAAGCTCCAAGATTATCGGTCGTATCGAAACCGGCAAGGCCCCGGCGTTGGGTGGCAGCGAGCTGGAATTCGCCCACGGGGTTTCCAAAATCGGCAACCCGCTGACTCCGCCGATCATCAAGCGGGTCAAAAAGCTGGCCCGGGATGGCCGCTTCGTGATCATGGACTCGCCGCCGGGAACCTCGTGCCCGATGGTCCAGACCCTGCTGGGATCAGATTACTGTCTTTTCGTTACCGAACCGACACCATTCGGTCTCAACGATCTCGAACTCGCTGTCGGCGTCGCCCGCCAGCTCGAGATCCCCTGCGGCATCGTTATCAACCGGGCCGATTCCGGTGACGAGCGCATCCACCGTTACTGCGAACGGGAGAGGATTCCCGTACTGCTGGAGATCCCGTTCGATCGCGACCTCGCTTTCGCCTATTCGAAAGGGGAGGCGGCTGTAATGATGAATTCGGAAATGGCGGTAAAATTCAAAGAACTTTACCAACGCATCTTCGAGGAGGTGGGCAGATGAAGGAACTCACCATCATCAGCGGCAAGGGCGGCACCGGCAAGACCACTATAACCGCGGCTTTCGCCACCCTGGCCGAAAACGTGGTTCTGGCCGACTGCGATGTCGATGCCGCCGATCTCCACTTGATCCTCGAACCGAAAGAGCTTTCGAGTTCCGATTTCATCGGCGGCCGGGCTCCGGTACTCGATCCGGAGAAATGCATCGGCTGCAACACCTGCGCCGAGCTCTGCCGTTTCGACGCCATCGCTACCGCTGACAGCGACAATCAGACCATCACCATCAACGAGTTCGCCTGCGATTGCTGCGGGCTCTGCGCCCTGGCCTGCCCGGAGGATGCGATCACGATGCAGGAGTGCGTCAACGGCCGCTGGTTCATTGCCGAAACCCGGGCCGGGAAGATGGTCCACGCCAAGCTCGGCATCGGCGAGGACAACTCCGGCAAGCTGGTTACCCTGGTCCGGCGTCAGGCCCGCTTCATTGCTGAACTGGAAAAACAGGAACTGCTGATCAACGACGGCCCTCCGGGAATCGGTTGCCCGGTGACCGCAGCGATCACCGGGGTCGACCTGGTCCTGATCGTCACCGAACCGACACTCTCCGGAATTCACGATATGGAACGGGTCCACGGCCTTTGCCAGCATTTCGAGATCCCGGCCCTGGTCTGTGTCAATCGCTTCGATTTGAACCTGGTCAACACCGGCAAGATCCGCGACTACTGCACTGAACACGATCTGCCTTTGATCGGTGAAATCCCTCTGGATCCGATCGTCAACCGGGCCCAAGTGGCGAGAAAAAGCGTAGTTGAATACGATTGCGGACTGATCAGCCGGGTAGTCAGGGAGATGTGGGAAAAGGTCGGCAACGAGTTATGGAAATAGTCTTCGGTCCGGTACCGTCGCGCCGTCTCGGACTCTCCCTGGGCATTGACCTGGTACCGCTCAAAACCTGCAGTCTCGACTGTATCTACTGTGAACTGGGACGCACCGCAGCCCCGGTGGCGGATAGAGCCGAATATATTCCCTGGCAGAAAATCGCCGCGGAGATCAGATCCTGCTTCCGCCCTCAAGACGGCACTTCCCCACCGCAGCCCGATTTCATCACCCTTTCGGGATCGGGCGAACCGACCTTGAACCTGGCCCTGCCCCGGGTAGTCGCCGAGCTCAAGACATTGAGCCCGGCCCCACTCGCCCTGCTGACCAACGGCACCCTTTTCGGCGACCCTGAGGTCCGCAGCGAGGTTACCGACATCGATGTCATCCTGCCCTCGCTCGACACCGTTTCGGAAGATATTTTCCGGGCCCTGAACCGCCCGGCCCCGGGGCTGACCGCAGCGGGCCTGGTCCGGGGGCTGGTCGAGTTGCGCCGGGAGTTCAACGGTGAAATCTGGCTCGAAATCCTTTTCTGCCACGGGCTCAACGATCATCCGGCGGAAATCGAGCGCCTCGCCGCAGCCTGCCGGGAGATTCGTCCCGACCGCATCCAGCTCAATACCGTGGTCCGGCCCGGAACCTTGAGTTCAGCCCGGCCCGTGAGCTTCGGTTTTCTCGAAACGATTCGCCCAACATTCGGCAAACATGCTGAAATCATAGTCTCTTTCGCGTCCGCAAGCACCGACACGACCCCTATTGAAAAACGCCTGGAAACCATCCTTGCGACATTGAAACGGCGTCCCTGCACGGCAACCGACCTTGAAAAAGCCCTCGGCCTGAAACCCGCCGAAACCATAAAAATGCTTGACCTTCTCCGGGAAAAAGGGGAAATAGAGTCCCGCACGCACGAGGGCCGCGAATATTTCACGGTGCCGGAAGGAAAAGGAGAGTCGGCAACTTGAACGAAAAAGTCAAAGAGTATTTCATCAATCAGCCCAATCTCGGGGTCATGGAGGATGCTACCGTCATGGGCCGGGGCGGCGACCCGGGTTGCGGCGATTATATCGAGCTCTACCTGAAGATTGAAAACGACCGGATTCTCAAGGCCTCGGCCATGGTTGCCGGTTGCGCCTACGCCATCGCCACGACCTGCGTCTTTACCGAACTGATCACCGGCAAGTCCCTGGACGATGCCATGCTGCTCGGCGGTGATGACGTAATCCGGGTTTTAGGCGAGGTTCCCGAAGAGAAGATTCACTGCTCGCTGATGGGGCCCGAAGCCCTGCGCAACGCCGCCCACAACTACATAATGGCTAAAATCTGCACTCCTTTCGAGGTCTGAATGAGCATCGAGCTTGACATTCCCGGTACCGGCCACCTCGAACTGGACGGTGTGGTCTGCGACATGAACGGCACCCTGACCCGGGACGGCGCCCTGGAGAACGGTGTTGCCGGAGCCCTGCGGGCCCTGGCCACCGAGCTGGCGATCTACGTAATCACCGCCGATACTTTCGGCAGCGCGCAAAACACTTTTGCCGGATTGCCGGTCGAACTGGTAAGGATGGAAACCGGCCGCCCCGGGGCCGAAATCAAATGTGATTTCATCAAGCGGCTCGGCCCCGACCGCCATGCCGCTCTCGGCAACGGCCGCAACGATCACCTGATGCTGGCCGAAGCCGCCCTGGGAATCTGTGTGATCGGCCCCGAAGGAGCCCATATCTCGAGTTTGACCGCCGCCGACCTGGCGGTCACCAGCCCGCTTCAGGCCCTCGAGCTGCTGCTCAATCCCAAACGCCTGGTCGCCAGCCTGCGTAATTGAGAAAAGCTCTCCCTTCCCCCTCCGATCCGACCTGGCGAAACGATTTACTCCTTGCTTTTTTGCAGCTGCCTTGCTAGTAATTCTTCCGGTTTTCTCATCTTCTCCAAGCAGGAGTTTTCCTCATGATCAAGGATCTGGTGGCTGTTGTTCTGGCCGGCGGTGAAGGCCGGCGTTTGAGCCCCCTGACCCGGGACCGGGCCAAACCGGCGGTGCCTTTCGCCGGACAGTACCGGATCATCGATTTTTCCCTGAGCAACTGCCTCAACTCCCATATCCGCAAGATTATCGTCCTGACCCAGTACAAATCGGGTTCGGCTTCGCGCCACCTGGCCGCCGGCTGGAGTATCTTCAATCCTGAACTCGGCGAGTTCATCTATGAGATCCCGCCCCAGATGCGGGTCGGGGAGAAGTGGTACCAGGGCACCGCCGACGCCATCTACCAGAATCTCTACTCACTGGAGGTCATCAAACCCAAGCATGTCCTGATCCTGGCCGGCGACCACGTCTACAAAATGGATTACGGCCGGATGCTCGACTTCCACAAGGCCAGCCGCGCCGCCCTGACGATCTCGGCCATCACTGTCACCAAAACGGAAGCCACCGGTTTCGGGGTGATCGAGGTCGATGCGAATCAGCGGGTTATCGGTTTCCAGGAAAAGCCACGAGTTCCCAAAACCATTCCCGGCCATCCCGACCAGGCCTACGCCTCGATGGGAGTCTATATCTTTGATTTCGAACTCCTGCGGGAGTTGCTGATCAAGGATGCCGCCAACCCGGAAAGCAGCCACGATTTCGGTAATGACATCATCCCCGAACTCTACCCTCAGGCCCCGGTCTACGCCTACCCCTTCGGCCGGGACAAAACCACCCGGGACGCCGCCTACTGGCGTGACGTCGGCACCATCGACGCCTTCTGGGAGGCCAACATCGATCTCGCCGGAGTCGATCCCCATTTCAACCTCTACGACAACGACTGGCCGATCCGCACCTACCAGGCCCAGGTACCGCCGGCCAAATTCGTTTTCGCCAACGAGAAAGAGAAGAGGGTAGGGCGGGCGCTCGATTCCCTGGTCTGCAACGGGGTCATCATCAGCGGCGGCCTGGCTATCGATTCGGTGCTTTCGCCCGGGGTCCGGATCAACAGCTTCTCCCGGGTCGAAAAATCGATCCTCATGCACCGGGTCGAGATCGGCCGCCACTGCCGCATCCGCAAGACCATCATCGACAAAGAGGTTTACGTCCCTCCCGGTACCGAGATCGGCTACGATCTCGAAAAGGACCGCAAACGTTTCCCGGTTTCGGAAGGGGGAGTGGTGGTGGTGCCCAAGGGCACTGTATTCTGAGAAGACAACTGGTTAGATTAACCCATTTTTTACTCAAGGAGAAAGATCATGCCATTTATCGTTGACGTAGAGGCCCTGGAAATTCTCGATTCGCGCGGCAACCCGACGGTCGAGGTCGAAGTCACCCTGGAGAGCGGAGTTGTCGGCCGGGCGGCGGTGCCCTCGGGAGCCTCGACCGGAGTTCACGAGGCAGTCGAGCTGCGCGACGGCGATAAGGAACGCTTTCTCGGCAAGGGAGTCAAACAGGCGGTTGAGAACGTCAACGGTGAAATCGCCGACCACATCGTCGGCTTCGATGCCACCCGCCAGCGGGAACTCGATCTCGCCCTGATCGAACTCGACGGCACCGAGAACAAGGGCCGCCTCGGAGCCAACGCCATGCTCGGAGTCTCCCTGGCTGCGGCCAAGGCCGCAGCCGAAGTCGTCGGCCTGCCGCTCTACCAGTATATCGGCGGAGTCAACGCCCACCTGCTGCCGGTACCGATGATGAATATTTTAAACGGCGGCCAGCACGCCGACAACAATGTCGACATCCAGGAGTTCATGATCCTGCCGGTCGGGGCCGAAAACTTCGCCCAGGCCCTGCGCATGGGAGCCGAAACCTTCCACGCCCTGAAAAAGGTTTTGAAGAGCAAAGGCTACAGCACCTCGGTCGGCGATGAGGGCGGCTTCGCCCCGAACCTGAAATCGAACGAGGAGCCTTTCCAGCTGATCGTCGAGGCGATCGGTGAAGCCGGATACCAGGCCGGCGATGAAATCGTCATCGCTATCGACGCCGCCGCCAGCTCTTTCTACCAGGACGGCAAGTACCACCTCGAGGCCGAGGGCAAGTCGCTCGATGCCGCCGCCCTGGTCGACTTCTACGCCGATCTGGTCGCCAAATATCCGATCGTCTCGATCGAGGACGGCCACGAGGAAGACGACTGGGAAGGCTGGAAACTGATGATGGATAAACTCGGCGACAAGATTCAGATCGTCGGCGACGACATCTTCGTCACCAACCCGGTCCGTCTCAAACGCGGCATCGAGGAGGGCTCGGCCAACTCGATCCTGATCAAGCTCAACCAGATCGGGACCCTGACCGAAACCATCGAGACCGTCAACCTGGCCCACCGGGCCGGCTACACCGCCGTGGTCTCGCACCGCTCCGGAGAAACCGAAGACACCACCATCGCCGACTTCGTGGTAGCCATGAACACCGGCCAGATCAAAACCGGCTCGGCCTGCCGCACCGACCGCATCTGCAAGTACAATCAGCTTCTGCGCATCGAACGCGATCTCGGACCCCAAGCCCGCTATCTCGGCCGCGAGACCTTC
>JAADEO010000003.1 GCA_013153415.1 Deltaproteobacteria bacterium | reverse complement strand
CCGACGACAAGATCTATCCCGGCATAAATCCGTTCCAGTGCCAAGGCCTTTTCCGAGTCCAGCCGACCCCTCAGTCGGCGGGCGAAACTGACCCCGCAACCGCCGATCACTGCCGGTGAAAGATTGAGTTCCTCTTTCAGGTGGCGGCGAAGCAGATGATCGATTTCGACCAGCAGCCGCCAGTCATGGTCTCTATCTGGAGAAGCAAGAAGCTGCGCCAGCCGTTCCGCCAGGGAAACATTTGCCGAACGCGCCGGCGAAGACGGCGTCGAGCCCCGTCCACGGCTGAACTCGAGCCAGGCCCCGATGGCGCAAAAGAGGGCTAGCAGCAGTGAAAGAATCCCGAAATAGCTGGCTGCCGCCACCCGACCGGGGCTTTCGATCGGTCGCGGCGGCAGCGGCGGCGGCTGGCCGGGTATCACAAGACTGATCCTGGAGGTCGCGATCCTGGGCTGAAGAGCAGCTATTTTAACCAGTTGGGCGGTGGCCGGAAGATCGACCAGTCTGGTTTTGCGATCATCGTCCCGCAACCGGCAGACCAGCCGGGTGGGGCTGACGCGATAGCTCCCGGGAGCATAAATAACCAGGGTGCCCCTGATTTCGAGATCACGTTCTTCCCCCGCCGGCTGCCGATCGCAAGGAGCGATCCTGCAGGAATAAAGTTCCGGGGGCAACCGCTCGGGCCGGATCTCCAGCCCGGCCAGCGAACCGCGATCGAGCAGAATTCCATCCGCAAGATGTATCTTGAGGGTGAAAGGTATGGGGTCGCCGATCCGGCCGCCGGGCCGCGGAGATTCAAGTCGCGCCACCCCGACCGACCGCTCCGGTTCTCCACCGGTCGCCGTCTCCGCCGCCGGGGCCGGAATCACGAACAGTAGCAGAACAACCGCAACCAGCAGGATCACCCACCACCGGGCGGAGGCCTTTTCCTTATATATTAAGTAATACATTTTCAAAACTGTCCAGCTAAGAACATTAAAGTCAAACCTTTCGCGTTCTTCGCGCCTTCGCGTGACCCTCATTTTATCAGCACGCGAAGGTGCGAAAAGCGGCAGACCGGTCCGAGGTCAAAGCCTGTTGTCCATGCGGTTGATCTTGTCGGCAAAGTCGTCAGCCGGGGTGATCACCGTGGCGGCGATTTCCAGATGACGCAGCCGCTCTTCGAAGGTTTCAAGGTAATCGGCCATCTGCCGGTTGTAGTCTCGCCATTTTTCGAGGTCGAGAAGATACTCCCGGCCGTCTTCTGGGTCGCGGCAGGCGACCAAGCCCTTGAGTCCCCGGGGTAACCGCTTCTCGCTCTCTTCCAGAACCTGGATCGCCTTGACCTCGCAGCCCGGCAGAACCAGGTCGGCGGGCCGGGTCTCTTCGAGGAAATCGGAGATGAAAAAGACCATGCCGGGCCGGATACGGGTTCGCAGCAGGGCCGAGGCCCGGCCGGCGGCAAACTCCCTCCCCTCTTCCGGCCGGTGGCGGACCAGGGCCGAGGCCAGCCCCAGCAAATGTTCGCGGCCGGCCCCGGGCGGATGATAGAAAAGCGGTTTTTCGGCAAAAAGCAGCAGACCGCAGGGATTGCCGGTCGAGATCGCCGACCAGGCCAGGGAAATGGCGATCTCCGCCATCAGCCCGGCCTTGCGGCCGCAGGCCATCGAGCCGCTGAGATCGCAGACCACGACCAGGTTGAAATAACTTTCGCTCAAGAACTCGCGGACATAAAGCTTGCCGGTCCGGGCCCGGGCGGACCAGTCGATGAGCTTGACCGGGTCGCCGGGGGCCATCTCCCGCAACGAATCGAACTCGTAGCCGCTGCCCGGCCGCCGGCTCTCCCAGGCTCCGGGCAGAAAATCATCGACCGGTTTACAGGCTGCCAGCTCAACAAAACGCCGCCGGGCCAAAAGTTCCGAAACCGCATCGACCGGTCTGGGCAAAGCACCATCCGTCATCCACTTCCTCGCGAAACTTAATCTTTAACCTTATAACCTTCAGTATGCCGGAGTGCTTTCCAGAATTCTCCGCACCAACTCTCCGGCGCTCACCTCCTCGGCCAGGGCACGGTGGTTGAGGAGCAGGCGATGGCCGAGAACCCTGGGCAGAAGCGTTTCCGCGTCGTTGAAATCAACCTCCTGGCGGCCAGCGAAAAAGGCCCGGGCCTTGGCCAGGGCAAGCAGCGACTCGGCTGCTCGCGGCGAAGCCCCGAGCCGTAAAAAATCGTGGATTTCGGGCTGATAGCCAGGCTCCTTTTCGGGGCGCGGACGACTTTTCAAGCAAAGATTGAGAATGTATCTCAAAACCGTATCGGAGACCGTCACCCGGTTGTGAACCATAGCCTGGAGTGCGACGATGGTTTCCGGGGCAAGGAGCGGCTCGAGCGCCGCTACCCGTTCACGGAAATCGGTATTTTTCCGCTGCAGCAGTTCGAACTCGTCATTGTCATCCAAATATCCGACCTCGTATTTGACCATGAAACGATCGATCTGGGCTTCGGCCAGAGGATAGGTGCCGACCTGTTCGATCGGGTTCTGGGTTGCCATCACCATGAAGGGGTCAGGCAGCGGAAGGTTCTCATCTTCGCTGCTCACCTCTCTCTCCTGCATCGCCTGGAGCAGAGCCGACTGGACCTTGGGTGAAGCCCGGTTGATCTCGTCGGCCAGGAAGAAATTGCAGAAAATCGGGCCCTTGCGATAACTGAAACTCTCCTCCCGGGCGCTGAAAACCAGACCGCCGAGAATGTCGCCCGGCATCTTGTCGGGGGTGAACTGGAAGCGGTTGAAACTGCCGCCGCAGGCCCGGGCGAAGGTTTCCACGACCAGCGATTTGGCAACCCCGGGCACCCCCTCGAGCAGGATATGGCCCCGGGCCAGCAGGGTCAGGATCAGGGTTTCGATAAGTTCGTCCTGGCCGACCACGACCGTCGCGATGGCGGCTTTCAATTCCTGCAAAATTCCATGACTGGGTGTTTCCATGTTGTTATCCAATTCTATGACAAGTTTTTCATAAGCGCTACGGACAGCGATGCAATTGCCTCGCCGGTCGCTACATATATTCGAACCGCTTGCGATAGCGGACTATCTGGTAGAGGAAGAAGGGACCGCCCAATAGCGAGGTCAGGACCCCGACCTTGAGATCGACCGAAATCACGAGGCGGACGAAAAGATCGGCGTAGACGAGAAAAACCGCTCCCAGAAGACCGGCCACCGGAAAAAGCCTCCGGTTGCCGGGTCCGACCACGGCCCGGACCATGTGAGGGGCGACGAGACCGATGAAACCGATGCTGCCGGATACGGCGATGGCTCCGCCGGTGGCCAGAGAGGCGGCGAAAAGCAGCAGGTTGCGGGAACGGTTGATATCGACGCCCAAGCTGATCGCGCTCTCTTCGCCGAGCATCAGGATATCGAGTTCCCGGACGTAGCAGAGAACCAGGCCGGCGGCCAGGGCCAGGGTCAAACCAGCGATGACCACGTGGGTCCAGGTACGGTTGTTGAGATCGCCCATCAGCCAGGTGACGATGACCCGGGCGACGTCGAATTCCCGGGTGCTCAAGGTGATGACGAACGAGGTTACGGCGCCCAGGATCAGGTTCAAAGCGATACCGGCCAGCAGCAGAGTGGCGATCGAGGTCCGGCCGCCGCTGGTGGCGATGGTAAAAACCGTGATCAGGGTCAGCAGGGCCCCGATGATGGCGAAAAGCGGCAGGGCGGTGGGAAAAACCACGGTAAATCCCAGGTAGATGGCGATTACCGCGCCGAGCGCCGCCCCCGAACTGATGCCGACGACTCCGGGGCCGGCCATCGGGTTGCGGAAAATCCCCTGCATCACGGTTCCGGCCAGGGCCAGGGCGAAACCGACCAGGGCGGCGGTGGCCACCCGCGGCAGGCGGCCGTTCCAGATGATCGCCACCTCCACCGGGGTCGGCGGCGGACTGATCGCGGCCCCGCATTTATAAAGCAGGACCTCGACCACGCGGCCGGCGGGAATGCTCCAGGCTCCATGGGTCAGCGAGATCATGATCCCGATGGCCAGGAGAAAGAGCAGCAGAAAAAGCGTGGTCAGGGTTCGCAGCTTCATTTGATGCACTCGTAACAAGTCGGGAACCACGTGAAAAACGGGTTGGTACAGTAACGCTTCCAGGTGCAAGACGCCGAAAACTGAGACGTGAGGCCGGCGCGATGGAGCTGTTACGAAGCCGGCTCATTCGAACTGTCCCGGATAGATGATTCCGGCCAACAGATTGGCCGAAAGCAGGAGGTACTGCGAATTGGCCTGGAGATAGATGGCCGGGATCTCCAGGATTCGATGCTCTTTAACCGCCCGGGTATGGGCCAGCAGCGGATCACTGACAAGTTTCCGTCTGAGCCCGCTTTCTACGGTGACCAGGATGATTTCCGGGTTCCACTTGAGCAGGGTTTCGTTGTCGACCTGCTTCCAGGCCTTGATCCCCTTCTCAGCCCCGAGGTTGACGGCTCCGATCAACCGGCAGAGGGAATTGAAATTGGAACTTTGGCCGGGAATATAGCCGCCGTAGTCGTAGAAAAGCAGTTCCGGCGGCCGGGTACGGCGCGGCAGGGCGGTCTCAAGTTCCCGACGTTTTCTGCGGATGGTTTCGAGCAGGCCCCCGGCTTTGCCTTCCTCGCCGATGATACGGCCGATAACGGCGATCTCCTGCAGAACCGCATCGAGCGAATCGGGAGCCCCGAAATCAACCACCCGAATACCGGCCTGGCGCAGCCTCTGCTTGAAAGCGGCATCGGAAAAGGTGACCGTGAAAACGATGTCGGGCCGGGCCGCGATCACCAGCTCGGTCTGGCGGGAGTTGAAGATGCGACCGGTCTTTTTCACTTCGTCGGCAATGATCGAGTACTTGGGATCGGCCGCGACCTGGTTGAAGAGCACCAGGCGATCGCGGGGGCAGATGGCCCAGAGAACCTCGCTGATGCCGACCGCGTGCGGAATGATGCGCCGGGGCGGCTGCGCGAGGGTGACGGACTGCGAATGGGTCTCGAAACTGCCTTTACGGTAGTCGAACTCCCGGCTCGAGAACCTGACGGTCCGGGGCCAGCCGCCGGTGGCATCGGCGATCACTGGTTTCTTCCCCACTCCTTCCCGGACCAGGTTCAGGGATTTGTAAAGTTCCGACATCGACAATGGCGTCGGCGGCATCTGCCACTGCTTTTTCGCTGCCGCCTTTTCCGGCGGAGCGGACCCGGCCAGCAACAGGGCCAGAAACAGGACAATAATAAATTTCCTCGCGAACAACTTCATCAGCAAATCAACTTTTCCTCAGAATAAAAACGCACGCGAGTCCGGAAGCATGCCGCAACAACGCGGATTTTTCGGGCATGCCCCGGACACAGCGAAACGCGGTCCTCAGGGTGCCGCCGGTAATTTTTCGCAAAACCATCATAAACTGAATTCCAGGGTTTTACCTTTCATCGTACAGCCGACCTCGAAAACCTCGCGCATGGTCTCCGGCCTGAAGGCCTCGGCGGCCGGCCCGTGGAAATAGAGACGGCCGGCCTTGAGAATGGTCACGGTGTCGCAGAAGCGACGGGCCTGGTTGAGATCGTGCAAGGCGGTAAGGATGGTTTTGCCCTGGTTCTTGAGCTTGACGAGAAGATCCATCACGGCCAGGGAGTTGCCGATATCGAGGCTGGCGGTAGGCTCGTCGAGAAGGATCAGTTCGGCCTCGGTGGCCAGGGCCCGGGCGATCATCACGAGTTGGACCTCGCCCCCGGAAAGTTCGGTCACCGACCGTTCCCTGAGGGCCGAGGTGTTGGTGGCGGCCAGGGCCTCTTCCACGACCCGGCGATCATTGTCGCTCAACGGCTGAAAACGTTTCAGGTGGGGATAGCGCCCCATCGTGACGAGATCATAGACCCGAATCGGAAAACCGACCCGGGGATTCTGCGGCACCAGGGCCACCTGGGCGCTGAGCCGGCGGCGCGGGATCGTCCGGCAGTCGCGATTCTTAAGCAGAATCCGGCCGCTTGTCGGGGTATAGATCCGACAGATGTTTTTCAGCAGCGTGGTTTTGCCCGAACCGTTGGGGCCGATCAGTCCGTGCAGTCGCCCGGCGGCATATTTCACCGTGATATCTTTGAGAATCGGATGACCATCGCGGACAAAAGCGAGATTTTCGATGCTCAGCATTGCTTGATCAACCCTTCACCGTCCCAAGGCGGGAAAAGATCCCACGCAACCCGGCCGCAGCTTTTCGCGGCCTGCAAACAGACAAAACTCATCAGAAACATTTTCCTGTCTTTCAACACCAGCAAACAAACTGCGAAGCGCTAATAAGGATGATTACGGAGGTCACGGTAGTTGAAAAACCAGGCGGCCGGAAGAATGAACTTGGCACAGACCACCATCATCAGGCCAACAACCGCCGCCCCCATCACCAGTGGCGAAGTCAACTGCTGGTGACAGAAGGTGGTCAAAGTCAGGGAACTCCAGAGAAACAGCTGACCCAGGATCAACTGGACGTTTTGCGAGAGGGCGTAGATGACCCAGAAATGCTCCTTGAGCTCCGGCAGCCGTCCCTGGCGCAGGGAGATCTCGATGATTTTGAACCAGCTGCGGCCTTCGAGAATCTGGGCGGAACCGTCGAAGATATGATGGAGCAGATAAAGAGCCACCAGGATTTGATTATGCCAGGGAGAAGCGAAAAAAAGGTATTTGAAGACCGGGGGGAAACAGCAGAAAAGCAGGATTCCGCCCAACGCCTGGCCCACGCCGACCCCGAGCTGGGCCCGGATCAGGCCGGCGATCTGCCGCCGGCGGGAGGGTGCCGATTCGAGCTTGTCGATGAAACCGGAAGTGAAGTTGCTGCTGATCACGGTGATGCCGGGATAGGCGTACTTGACCGCCACCCCGAGCACCGCGGCCACTTTCATCTCGTTCTGGGCCATCGAGAACATGGTGTAGAGAACCACGCCCTCCATGGTGTTCATGCCGACGGTATAGATGAGATTGCCGATTTCACCGTACCGGTAGAGGGAGACCGAAAGCAGGGCCTGTATATAGAGCTTGAATTTCTCGGCCAGGTTGGGGACCCGGTGATCCGAAGATGATGCTTGGGAGTTTTCTCTCGGCATTGCAGTCACTCGCTCCAGGCGAAAGCAGTCCGGCAAAAAAATCGGCAATCGGAACTTCACTTGTAGCAAGAAATTCCGATTGCCGAAAGGGAAAAGTTGGCTTTTCCGACGTCTGCGCCGCAGCTTATTCGCGGGCGTTGATCTTCTTGATCAGGCGCACGGTTTCCGCCGCCGCCTTGGCCGGATCGAGCGAGGTGTTGGAGATCCCGGAGATGACGCGTACGATATCATGGTCAACCTTCTTCTCCTGCCAGACCTTGGCCTTAGGCGAAGCGATATAGACCGAGAAGTTGTGATGACCGCTGCCCGGCCGTTCGCCGATGACATGGACGATGGTTTCCGGACGATCGGCTTCGGCCTTGGCGAAAAGCACGTTGCCAACTTCGTATCCGGCCCGGACCCGCCCATTGATCATGACGATGTTCTTCGGCGACAAGCTCATGCCGGCCGCCTTGAGATCCTTTTTCAAAGCTGTAAGGTAAGGCATCAGGTGACCCTCGTCCATGATCGCTTTGGC
>JAADEO010000001.1 GCA_013153415.1 Deltaproteobacteria bacterium | reverse complement strand
GCCCGGATCGATCCGACTTTCATCAGTCTCGAGCTCAAAGCCAACCGGGCAGCATGCGCCCGGCTCAAAAATCTGGCTGCCTACTGGGAGCATGAGGTCGATCGTTACCGTAAATTGAGCGGCCAGAAAGCAGTTCCCTTGAACCGGGTCGAGGAATTGGAACAGAAATATGACCAGGCTCGCCTGCAGTTGGCGGAACTCGAAGTCAAAGCCGAGATGTTGGAAGAACGGCGCCGGCGCTGCCTGATCAAGGCTCCGCCTGGCTGGGTTCTGCTCGAACGCCGGGCCGAGCCCGGAGAGTGGTTGGTGCGGGGCCGGGTCGTGGGCCGGGTCGGCGACTACCGCACGCTGCTGGTACCCTTCTCGCTGACCCCGGCACAATACGATTGGCTGCGGAAAAAGGTAGAGGCTGGCGGGATCGACCTTCTGTACGGGATCGCAAAGAGAAAGATTCCGGCCCGGCTCATCCACGTTTCTCCGGCTTTCAATCCCAAGACCCGCAAGATCGATATCGAGTTCGAGGTTGCCACGGGGCTGGATGAGAAACGGGGTGGTATCGGGCTCGACCTTGCCATCCAACTGCCGGAAGCCGGCGGCGTTGTCGTGGTCCCGGAAACCGCCCTGGAAGAGCGCTACGATTCCTGCTGGCTGGTGCGGGAGGATGGTGTCCGGGTCGAGGTCGTCAAACTTGGTCGCAGTCCTGGTGGCGGATTGCGGGTCAGCGGTGCGGACCTGCGTCCCGGTGACCGGATACGTTGTCGAAAATAGGGTGTAATGCGCGCTTTCATCGGATTTTTTCTCAGACAGAAGGTGCTGGTCAATCTGCTTTTCCTGCTTCTGATGGTCTTGGGTGCGGTGGCTCTGCTCGAGCTTCCGGTGGAACGTTACCCCAATGTCAATATCGGCAAGGTGATGATCACCACCTTTCTGCCCGGGGCCTCGCCCCGCGACGTCGAAGCTTTGGTCACCCGGGAGATCGAAGATGCCCTGGATGACCTCGAGGATGTCGAGTTCATCCGTTCGACCTCCTACCGGGGGCGTTCGAGCATTATCGTCAAATTCATCGACGACAGTGATTATGCCCGGCTCAGCCGGGAACTTCGGCTCAAGGTGCTGGGCGCCCTGCCCAACCTGCCGGAATTGGCCGAACCGCCCATTTTCAAGGATGTCGATGTCAGCTACTGGCTGCCGGTCATCACCGTCAACCTGGCCGGCGATCGCGATAATCACGCCCTCAAACTGATGGCCGATGAGCTCAAGCTCGGGCTCGAGGAGATCGACGGGGTCAAGAATGTCGAGATCACCGGGGCCGAGACCCGCGAGTTCCATATCTTTATCGATCCCGTTCGACTCGAGCACCTGGGGCTGACTTACGAGGATGTGGCCGGTGCTCTGAAAGGTGCCAATCTGACCCTGCCGGCCGGCACCTTCAAAAACCGGGATGGCGAGTTCGTGGTCATCGTCGACCAGCTTTTCCGCAGCCGGGCCGACGTCGAAAAGGTAATCATCCGCCGGGATGGCGACGGCTCTTTCGTGCGCCTCGGCGAGGTTTTGACCGCGGCCGGATTCGCCTACCGGGAACCGCTCTATCTCTCGTCGGTCAATGGCCGGCCCAGCGTCGGTCTCAAGATCGTCAAAAACGACCATGGCAATGTTCTGAAGATCGTGGCCGCGGTCAAGGCCGTTATCGCCCGTTTCCAGACCCGGCTCGACCGCGAGGGGGTCGATGTCATTCTCACCCAGGACCAGCGCATCCATCTCAACGATGCGATCCGGACTTTGGGATTCAACCTGGTCTGCGGTATCGTCCTGGTCTCCTTCAGCGTCTGGCTCTTCATGGGCTGGCGCAACGCCCTGCTGGCGACGGTCGGGATTCCTTTCTCGTTTCTCTGCACGATGACGATCATGTATGTTACCGGCAACTCCCTGAATGAGATCACTCTGTTCGCCTTTGTCCTGGTCAGCGGCATCATTGTCGATGACGCCATCGTCGTACTGGAAAATATCTACCGTCGCCTGCAGGAGGGCGAGGAGCTCTACCTGGCGGCACTCAATGGCACCGCCGAGGTCGCCTGGCCGGTGGTGGCGGCGACCTCGACGACGATCGCCGCTTTCCTGCCGATGCTGATCATGTCGGGGTCGACCGGGGAGTTCTTCGCTTTCATTCCCAAGGCGGTGAGCTTCGCCCTGACCGCCTCGCTTTTCGAGTGCCTGGTGATCCTGCCGAGCCATTTTACCGACTGGCCCGGGGCCCGGAGCCTGCTCAAATCCCGTTACGTCGGTAGCGGCCGGGAACGGAAACTGATGGTCTGGCTCCGGCGGCTGACCGATTCTCTGGTTGCTTTCACCCTCCGTTTCCGGCGCCTGACCCTGGCCGGGGTGCTGGTGCTGTTCGGGGCTTCGGTGGCGGTCCTCTATCTTTCGATCAGTGGTATTTCCCCGCTGATCAAAGTCAAGTTCTTTCCCGATGACTATACCCTCTATTACGTCGAATTCATCGGTCCGCCGGCGACCCCGGTGAGAAAGACCCGCGAGTATCTCGAAAACGCCAGCCGCCTGCTGCTGGCCGGCGGTCCCGGCCAGTTGCGCTCGGTCATGGCCCAGGCCGGGTTCTACATCAACGAGGATTACCAGCCGGTCTGGGGCGCAAATGTCGGTCACCTCGCGGTTACCCTGCCGGCCCGGGACCGGCGCGATTTCCCTGATAACCCGGATAACGACCCGATGCGGTTTCTCGATTACGTGCGCCGGATGGTAAAGCCTTTGGCGAAGGGGGGCTGGCAGGTTCGGGTCCGGCCCGAAAAATTCGGTCCGCCGACCGGCAAGGATATCAATGTCCGGGTCGTGGGCAGCGACGAGCGGGTTATCGAGCGCCTGGCCGCAGCCTTCCGGGATTTTCTCAGCCGTGACCCGCGGCTCGGAAAGGCCTTGACCGCCCTGAGTTCGAACCAGGGGGAACCGAGCCGGATCTATCGTTTCCGAGTCGACCGCCGTCGGGCTGCGGAGTATAATCTGACCGAGGCCCAGGTCGCGATTCTGGCTGGCTCGATTCTCGATGGCCGTTATGTCGGCAAGTTCCGGGCCCGGGACGAGGATCTCGATATGAAGCTCAAGATCGATCCCGGTTTCCTGAAAGAGCCGGCCGACGCCCTCAAGATCCCGGTTCAGGCCGGCCCCGGCGGTGGTCTCAAGCTCGGCGATCTGGTCAAGGTCGCATCCTATCTCGAACCCGGCTATCTCAACCGTTTCAATTCCCGGCGGGCGATTACCCTGACCGCCAATTTGAAGGCTTCGAGTCGCCTCTCGGTGCCGGCCGCGATCCGCATCATCCGAGATTTTTACGCCGGCATTGCTGCCGATTATCCCGGGGCCGAAGTGGTTTTCGGGGGCGAGTTCGAAAGCACCCGCCGTTCTTATACCTCCCTGGCCTACGCCTTTATTATCGCTATCCTCGCCATCTACATTATTTTGGCTCTGCAATTCCAATCCTATGTCCAGCCGGTGATTATCCTCTCCGCGGTCGCTTTCGCCCTGATCGGGGTGGTTATCGGCAAACTCGTGACCCAGGATCTTTTTACGATCAACAGTTTTATCGCCGTGGTCGGAGTTACCGGCGTGGTGGTCAACGATTCCCTGGTGCTGATCGATTTCATCAACCGTGCCTATGCGGCGAGCGGTGACCGCCGTCAGGCGATCCGGGAGGGGATCCGGGTGCGCCTGCGACCGATCATCCTGACCACCCTGACTACCACCCTGGGGTTGCTGCCGATGGCTATCGGTTTTCCCTACTACTCCCTGGTCTGGGGAACGATGGCTTCGACTTTTGTCACCGGGCTCTGCACGGCGACCTTTCTGACCCTGTTTATCGTGCCCCTGGAATGGGATCTGCTGGCCCGAATCCAGGAACGGGCGGAACCCCGATGTCCGAAAGGGGAGGTGTAACGGCAAATTATTTTATTTGCGTATAGATTATGCTATAATATTGTAAGATCTTATACGGGGAGGTGGCTTATGAAGTATCGCGCTTGTCGATCAGTCATCCTGTTTATATTTCTGTTCTTTTCCGCGCCTCTGTTTGCTGGTGTCCCTTCGGGGCTTGGTTCCACCAATGGCGTCGAAGTCAAAATCGGAGTTCTGGCTAAACGCAGTATCGAGGTCTGCCGGCAGCGCTGGGAGCCTTTGGCGCGATACCTTGATGAGAATATTCCGGGATGTGATTTCACCATAGTTCCTCTATCCTTTGCTGAGATCGAAAAAACTGTTGCCGAGCGACAGATCGATTTCATCCTGACTAACCCCTCTATCTACATCAATCTGGAAGAGAAGTACCATGCCTCCCGAATTCTGACTTTGATTCAGAAATGCGGGAATTATTACAGCCGCAAATTTGGCGGGGTGTTATTCTACCGCTCCGACCGGGGGCCTTTTACCGATATTATGGCCCTGCGTGGTCATACTCTGGCCGTCGCCAACCGTAATTCGTTGGGCTGGCAGGCGCTGTTGCGGGAGTTGAAGCACAGAGGTTTCTTGCCGGCGATAGATCTGAAATCACTGCAGTATACCGATTCGCATGATCAGGTGGTTTACAGGGTTCTAGAGGGCAAGGTCGATTTCGGAGTGGTGCGCACCGGGATTCTGGAAAAGATGGATCAAGACGGCCTGATCGATCTTTCTAAGTTGGCCGTGGTGCCGTTCAAGGATCCTGAAAAGCAGGGTGACGACCTGCCTTTTCTCTGTTCGACTCCCACCTATCCGGAGTGGCCATTGGCCAAACTGGAACATACCAATGATTATCTGGCCAATCGGGTAGCCCGGACCTTGCTGTTTCTGACCCCGGTCGACGATGTTTCAGTGCAGTGTCAGATCGGGGGGTGGAATACCCCTTTAAGTTATCGTTCCGTAAGAGAGCTGCTCAAAGAGTTGAGACTGCCCCCCTATGAACATCTGGGTGAAGTCTCGGTGGTGCAGGTATGGGAGCAGTATTATTACTGGATTGTCTCTCTGATCGCACTTTTGCTGCTTCTCGGAATCGCGGGTTTTATTCTCTTTCTGGCTCATTACCGGGTTAAACTGCTGCAGCGGGACCAGGAGCGGATGATTGAGGAGTTGCATCGGGCCGAAGCCCGGGCGCTGGAGCAGGGATACTTGTCCCAGGAGCTTCTCAATGTGGTGCCGATGCCGATTTTTTATCTCGACAGCGCGGGACGCTATTTGGGATGCAACCGGGCGTTTGAAGAGTTTGCCGGCCATAAATGTATAATCATGCAGGGAAAACCGGCATATTCCTTTCCCGTGGCGGAAAATCTTTTGGTGATCAGAGAAGATGATCTGGAGTTGCTGGATAAGAGAAGCGATCGAACCCGGCAGATAGAACTGGTCGATCGCAAGGGTTTGAAGCACTATTTCGAGTTGAAAATCAGCCCTTACTGCTCTCAGGACCAACAACCGGTCGGGTTGGTCGGGGTCATTACTGATTTGACGGTTTACAAGAGACTGGCTCAGAAAATGGCCCAGTTGGGCGCGGTTGTCGAACAGGCGGCTGAGAGCATCGTGCTGACGGATCTTGGAGGGATAATTCAATATGTCAATCCTGCATTCGAAAGGATTACCGGTTATGCGGCGGCGGAAGTGGTGGGCCGGAAAACTTCGATCTTAAAAAGCGGGCGCCATGACGAGAGCTTTTACCGGACTTTATGGGAGACCCTGGACCGCGGGGAGATCTGGCGGGGACAATTCGTCAACAAACGTAAAGATGGCACCCTGTATGATGAAGATGCGGTTATCTTCCCGATTCGCAATGAGGAGGGCAAGATCATCTCCCTGGCCGCGGTCAAAAGGGATGTAACCCAGGACAAGATTCTGCAGACCCAGTTGCAGACCGTCCAGCGCCTTGAGGCTGTGGGTCAATTGGCGGCCGGGGTGGCCCATGAACTCAATACGCCGATAGGTTTTGTTTCCAGTAATTTCGAGAGCCTGGTTGGTTATGTCGATAACTTTGTCAACCTGCTGGATGCCTACCGGCAGGGCTTTCAGGAACTCGCAGAGTGGCTGCCGGAAGATGTAGAGGAGGTGCAGAAGCGCTTGCTGGAACTGGAAAAAGAGTTGGAGATCGAATTTATCCTGGATGACATGAAGGATCTGATCGAGGAATCGCGGGATGGATTTAAACGGATCACCTCGATAGTGGTCAAACTTCGGGAGTTCTCCCGCATCGATCAGGTTGATGGCAGAGAAAGCATCAACTTGAACGATGCGATTGAAACAACCATGGTCGTGGCCCGGAATGAATATAAGTACAGTGCTGAAATCGAGTTGGAGCTGGACCCGGATCTGCCGGAAATCCTGGTCAATGGTGGCGAGATCAACCAGGTTCTGCTGAATCTGATTGTCAACGCGGCGCAGGCGATCAAGGAACAGGAGCGTCAAGAAAAAGGAAAAATCAGAATCGCGACTGATTTTGATGATGAATGGATTCGTTGCCGGGTGACGGACGATGGGCCTGGTATCAAACCGGAGAACCTTGAGCGGGTTTTCGATCCGTTTTTTACCACCAAGCCGGTTGGCAAGGGTACCGGGTTGGGACTCAATATCTCTTATGATATCATTACCAACAAGCACAAAGGGCGTTTGCTGGTGACCTCGGAACTGGGCAAAGGTACGACTTTTACCATTGAGTTGCCCCGTAAAACCGGATCGGAGAGACAAGAAAATGAGTGAAACCAAGAATATCCTTTTTGTCGATGATGAGCGGAGCGTTCTCAGGTCTCTGCGGCGGGCCTTCATGAAGAGCGGTCACAAATTGTATTTCGCGGATTCCGGTGAACTGGCGCTCAAGATTCTGGCCTCCGAGCCCGGATTGATCGATCTGGTGATCAGCGACATGCGGATGCCGGGGATGGATGGCTACACCTTTCTGGCCGAGGTCAAGAAACGTTACCCCGAGATTATTCGCCTGATTCTCAGTGGCTATGTCGAAGAGAGCTATGTCTACAAGGCTTTGATTGAGGGGGCGGCCAAAACCTATCTGGCCAAACCCTGGAAAACGACCGAACTCATCGAACTGGTGAACGGCCTGATCGCGGTCGAGGAGACTCTGAGAGAGCAGAAACTGTTGAAAATCATCAATACCTTGGACTGCCTGCCAACCTTGCCGGCGATCTATCACGAGATCATGGAGTTGATCGAGGCCGACGCCGACTTCGATAAAATCGTCAAGGTGATTGAGAAAGATCCGGCGATTGCCGCCAAGGTTCTGCAGGTAGCGAATTCGGCTTTTTTCAAAAGCGGGACGGCTTCACTGAAACGGGCGGCGGTTTTCATCGGGATGATGACGTTGAAGGATATCGTCGTGGGTAGTGCCATTTTTCAGACCCTGGCGGCGCCGGGTCTGGGTTTCTATGTACCGGAAAAGATCTGGGAACACGCCGTGGCCTGCAACGGCCTGGTTTGCGAAATGTATGAACTGATACATGATGAGAGAATTCCCGAAGACCTGGCGGCAGTGGGTTTGCTGCACAATATCGGCTTGCTGGTGTTGTTGAAATTTTTTCCGGAGAAAATCAGAGAGATCAATATCTTGCAAAAACGGGAGCCGGATAAAGACCCTCTGGAGCTTGAGATTGAGGTTTGCGGAATCGGTCATCCCCAGATCGGAGCCTATCTTTTGAACTGGTGGAATATGCCCTATCCACTGACCGAGGCCGCGCTTTACCATCAT
>JAADEO010000226.1 GCA_013153415.1 Deltaproteobacteria bacterium | reverse complement strand
TCAGACTCAAAGTTACCCGCCGGTTACGGGCCCGGCCGGCGGCGCTGCGGTTGTCGGCGATCGGCTGGCTTTCACCCAGCCCCCGGGTTTCGAGCCGGGTGGGGTCGACGCCGAGTTTGATCAGGGCCTGGCGGACAGCCTGGGCTCTTTTCTGCGAAAGTTTGAGGTTGGCGGTGGCCGAGCCGACGGCGTCTGTATGGCCGGTTATCAGGACTTTGCGATCGGCCAGCTTCCGGCTTTTCAGGGCCCGGGCGATTTCGGTGATCTGGTGTTTGGCATCTGTGGCCAGGCGGGCCGAACCGCTGGCGAACTCGATCCTGATGTCGATCATGCCTCCGGCACCGAGCAGGGTGTCGGCAATGGTCCTGCTGTCGATGACGACCCGGTATTTGCCCCGGTCGGGACCGGAAGCTTCCTGCGGGGCCGGCTGCGGGGAAACCGAGAACGCGTCACGGGCGGTTGCGGAAACCGCCGGAAGCTGATTTTCGGCGGCCGGGGCCGATCCCGCCAGGAATAAAACCAGGATGAGACCCGCCAATACCAGGTTGAGAACGGGCTTGATGAAATTGCTCATGGCATTACTCCTCGATGTTGTTCATGGCGGTATGAAAACTGCTGCGGTCAGAGTCGCGGTCGCTACTTTGGTGAATAGCTTGATATTTGCAATTTAACACAGGCCGCTGACGGGGTAAACTCTTTTTGCCGTGCGAAAGCTAATTCGTCGTATCCCGACCGCGTGTGGATAACGGCCAAGATGATTGACAAACCGCAAGGCTTTAGATACATAGGAAGACCGGTTTGCTGACCGGACTCCGGCAGTCAGCGGAGAAGAGTGTTTGCAGGAGGAAGAGTGATGAAAAAAACGACCCGGGACGATTGGATTATCTTTCTGGCGGGCGGTTGCGGTCTCGGCGGTCTGCCCCGGGCGCCGGGAACCTGGGGCAGTCTCGGAGCCCTGCCGTTGTGGCTGATCTTCTCCGCGTTCGGAGTCGGCGGATATCTGCTGATACTGATGGTTTTGACTATCATCGCCGTGCGCCTGGCCGATGCAGCCGGAAAACTTCTCGGGGTGGAAGACAGCCCGGTGATCGTTATCGATGAGATCGTCGGACTGTTGCTGGCCCTGACCGGCGTTCCCCTGGGCTTGGGCAACGCCGTGGCCGCCTTTCTGATCTTTCGTTTTTTTGATATTTGCAAACCTTTTCCCGCAAACTGGTGTGATGCCAATCTCGATGGCGGGGTTGGCGTTGTCGCCGACGATCTCGTGGCCGGAGCGATGACCTGGGTGGTAATGCGGATACTTTTTGTGTGACAGGAAAAACGGCCTCTGTTAGCCGTTATGGAGGAGAGATCTCAAATGGATAAAAATCGCCTGCGGGCCATGGATATGGCGGTCAGCCAGATTGAGAAAGAATTCGGCAAAGGCTCGATCATGCGGCTGGGTGATGAATCCCGGGCCGAAAATATCGATGTTATTCCCACCGGTTCTCTGAGCCTGGATATCGCCCTGGGGGTCGGAGGTATCCCCCGGGGACGGGTGATCGAAGTCTACGGACCGGAATCCTCGGGGAAAACGACACTCGCATTGAATATCGTTGCCGAAGCCCAGAAGATGGGCGGGGTTGCCGCTTTCATCGATGCCGAACACGCGCTCGATGTGATCTACGCCCGTAAGCTCGGTGTCAATGTCGAAGATCTCCTGGTCTCGCAGCCCGATACCGGGGAGCAGGCTTTGGAGATCACCGAGATCCTGGTGCGCAGCGGAGCGCTCGATGTCGTGGTCGTCGATTCGGTCGCCGCCCTGGTGCCGCGGGCCGAGATCGAGGGCGAGATGGGAGATTCCCACATGGGACTCCAGGCCCGGTTGATGTCGCAGGCCCTGCGCAAACTGGTGGCGGCGATCAGCAAGTCGAAAACCACGGTGATCTTCATCAACCAGATCCGCATGAAGATCGGGGTCATGTTTGGTAATCCCGAAACTACGACCGGTGGTAACGCGCTCAAGTTTTACGCCAGCGTCCGGCTCGATATCCGCAAGACCGGGGTCATCAAGAAGGGTGATGACATGCTCGGCAACTCGACCCGGGTCAAGGTTGTCAAGAACAAGGTGGCGCCGCCGTTCAAGGAGGCCCGTTTCGATATCCTTTTCGGCGAAGGGATTTCCAAGGCCGGTGATGTTCTCGATCTGGCGGTCGACTGCTCGATTGTTGAAAAGAGCGGTTCCTGGTACGCCTACCAGGGCGAACGTTTGGGCCAGGGCCGTGATTTCGTGCGCAACCATCTCAAGGAAAATCCCGACCTGCTGGCCGAGATTGAAAGCAAAGTCAGGGAGTATTACCAGATTCCGGCCGCCCCGCCTGCAAGCGGGGATGGTAGCACCGAGTCGTCCTGATCGCGGTCGGGCGGCGGTTTATCCAGATTGTAGCCGGGGAGAATTCAGATGGAACTTTTCCACAATATTTTGCAGGCGGCGCTCAAATTCAAGGCTTCCGATATCCATCTCAAGGTCGGAGTTCCACCAATCGTCCGGGTTGACGGCAATCTCTATCCGATCAAGAACTTCTCCCGGCTTGACAGCGCCACACTCGAACATTTCGCCGATATCATGATGGGGCCGGCCCAGAAGGAGTACCTCAGGGATTTTCACGAGGTCGATCTCGGCTACGGAGTGAGCGGTCTCGGGCGTTTCCGGGTCAACATCTACCGTCAGCGCGGCACTCTGGTGATCGCCATGCGCAGCATCTCTTTCGAGATTCTCGATCTCGCCACCCTCAACATGCCGCCGATAATCGAAAAACTGATTGCCGAACAGCGGCGGGGTCTGATCCTGGTGACCGGGACCACCGGTTCCGGTAAAAGTACAACCCTGGCGGCGATGATCGACTATATCAACCGCCACCGCAGCGACAATATCATCACCATCGAAGACCCGATCGAATATCTCCACACCGACAAGCTCAGCCTCATCAACCAGCGCGAAGTCGGTTTCGACACCACCTCGTTCGCTCTCGCTCTGCGGGCCGCTTTGCGTCAGGACCCAGATGTTCTGCTGGTCGGCGAGATGCGCGACCTCGAAACCATCGAGATCGCCCTGACCGCGGCCGAGACCGGTCATCTGGTCTTGAGCACTCTGCACACGGTCGACGCGGTCGAGTCGATAAACCGCATCATTTCGGTTTTTCCGCCTCATCAGCAGCCCCAGGTCCGTCTGCAGCTGGCCAGTATCATCAAAGGGGTGATCTCCCAGCGTCTGATTCAGCGCTGTGATCGCAAAGGCCGGGTGCCGGCGGTCGAGGTCATGGTCAGTACGGCGATGGTCCGGGAGTGCATTACCGAGCCCGACAAAACCATCGAGATCAAGGAGGCGATTGCCAAGGGCCACTCGATCTACGGCATGCAGTCGTTCGACCAGTCGATCCTGAGCCTCTACCGGCGGGGTCTGATCTCCTATGACGAGGCTTTGCGGCAGAGCAGCAATCCCGACGATTTCCTTCTCAAGGTCAAGGGCGTCAGTTCCAGCTCCGACACCAGCTGGGAGGCTTTCGAAGAGGTCGATGAACCCGGGAACGGTGGGGAAAATGGGGACGCGGAAGGAATCGAGATCGAAAGATTTGCAAAATGAGCCGCGGCGCTTCGCGGGCCCCGGTTACCGCCTGGTGGAAAGCGCAAGAGTTGCTGGCCCGGCGGGCCCACGGGACCCGGGAACTGAGCGATAAACTCAGGCAGCGGGGTTTCGCTGATGCCGACATAGAGCCGGTCATAGAACGGTTGACCGCAAAAGGCATTCTTGACGATTTGGCTTTCGCCACCCGCCTGGCCGAAGAGTATTTCCATCGTCGCGGCTATGGCTGGCATGCTATTCTGCTTCGTTTGCGAAAAAAGGGCCTGTCTAACGATGTGGCGGTACAGGTTTGCGACGGATTGTTCAATGCTCTGTCCGATGATGAACTGATTGCCGTGATGAGGCGTTTGCTGGAGAAAAAGAAACGCCGTGAAACCGACCGGCGGAAGCTTTTCGCCTGGCTCCGGAACCGTGGCTTTCGTGGTCGTGAGATCAACCTGGTTTTAGACCGGAATGATAATTTTTTAACCCCTGAAGATTGATAGCAAAGGAGAGTCCCATTGATGACCGGTAGCGAGATTCGCAGAAAATTTCTCGACTATTTTTGCCGGCAGGAGCATACCGAGGTGAAAAGCTCCTCCCTGGTTCCGGCCAACGATCCCACCCTGCTCTTTACCAATGCCGGGATGAACCAGTTCAAGGACACTTTCCTCGGCCTGGAAGAGCGGGATTACAAGCGGGCGACCACGGCCCAGAAATGCGTTCGGGCCGGCGGCAAGCACAACGATCTCGAAAATGTCGGCCGTACCGCCCGCCATCACACCTTCTTCGAGATGCTCGGCAACTTCTCTTTCGGCGACTATTTCAAGGAAGGAGCGATTCGTTACGCCTGGGATTTCCTTACCAACGACATGGGGCTCGATCCCGAAAAGCTCTGGGCCACGGTCTATCTCGATGACGATGAGGCCTACGATCTCTGGCATGAGATGATCGGTATTCCCAAGAAGCGGATCATCCGGCTGGGCGAGAAGGACAATTTCTGGTCCATGGGCGATACCGGTCCCTGCGGTCCCTGCTCCGAGATTCTCTACGACCAGGGGCCGAGTATGAGCTGCGGCGAGCAGTGCGGCATCGGCAGTTGCGACTGCGATCGCTATCTCGAGATTTGGAATCTGGTTTTCATGCAGTACAATCGGGATGAGGACGGCAAGATGACGCCGCTGCCCAAGCCCAGCATCGACACCGGCATGGGGCTCGAGCGTCTGGCTGCGGTGGTCCAGGGTGTTCAGAGCAATTACGATACCGACCTGTTGCGCAAGATCATCGCCGCTGGCGAGAAGATCTCCGGCAAGACCTACGGAGCCGATCCCGATCACGATGTCTCTCTCAGGGTGCTGGCCGATCACAGCCGCGCGACGACCTTTCTTATCGCCGATGGTATCCTGCCGGCCAACGAGGGTCGCGGCTATGTTCTGCGCCGGATCATGCGGCGGGCCGCCCGTCATGGCAAAATGCTGGGGCTCGACGAGCCTTTTCTCTATCGTTTGGCCGAGACCGTTGCGGCCGAGATGGGTGAAGCCTATCCCGAACTGAAAGATTCCCTGCCTTTCGTCACCAGGGTGATCAGAAGTGAAGAGGAGCGTTTCGGAGAAACCCTCGATCGGGGTTTGAGAGTTCTGGATGAGGAACTGGAGAAGCTCAAAAGTTCCGGGAAGACGGTACTCTCCGGTGAGGTCACTTTCAAACTCTACGACACCTTCGGTTTCCCGGTCGACCTGACGGTCGATATCATCGAAAAAGACGGTTTTTCGGTCGATCAAGAAGGCTTTGAAGCCGAGATGAAAAAACAGCAGGAGAAGTCGCGCCAGGCCTGGAAAGGCTCGGGCGAGGAAGCGGTCTCTGCGGTCTACAAGAGTCTGGCCGGTGAGGGTTTGCAAAGCGAGTTCATCGGCTACGACCACTTCGCCGGTGAAGGCAAAGTCCTGGCCCTGGTTCATGACGGCGAGGTGGTTTCCAAAGCTACGGCCGGTCAGACGGTCGAAATTCTTTTCGACCGGACTCCGTTCTACGGCGAATCCGGCGGTCAGGTCGGGGATAGCGGCCGGGGAGAAAACCTGGAAGGAGAGGTGCTTTTCGAGGTTGAGACCGCGACCAAGCCGCTCGACGGGATCATCATGCACCGGGCCCGGATCAAGACGGACGAGCTGAAACTGGGCGACTGTTGCCGCCTGGTCGTCGATCGCGAGGAGCGTCGGGCCACGGCCCGCCACCACTCCGCCACTCATCTTCTCCAGGCCAAGCTCCAGGAGGTGCTGGGCGACCATGTCAAGCAGGCCGGCTCGCTGGTGACCCCGGAGCGGCTGCGTTTCGACTTCAGTCACTTCTCACCCCTGAGTGAGGAGGAGATCGATCGGGTCGAAACCCTGGTCAACCGTGAGATCATGGAAAACTACCCGGTCCATACCGAACTGGGGACCATGGAGGATGCGGCGGCCAAGGGAGCGATGGCGATCTTTGGTGAAAAATACGGCGATGTCGTGCGTATCGTCAGCATGGGCGAGGTCAGTACCGAGCTCTGTGGCGGTACCCATGTCGATATGACCGGCAACATCGGCTGTTTCAAGATTATTTCCGAAACCGGAATCGCCGCCGGCGTCCGCCGGATCGAGGCCCTGGCCGGTTTCGCGGCACTGAACTACATCCGGGAACGGGAAAAAATCATGATCGCGGCGGCGGCCCGTCTCAAGGGGATTCCCGAGGAGCTGGTTGAACGCATCGACCGTCTTCTCGACCAGCACCGCGACCAGCAGAAGGAGATCGCCCAGCTCAAGCAGAAACTGGTCAGTGCTAGTGTCGGCGGCGGAAGTGCGGCCGGCCCGGCGATCGAGGAGTTCAACGGGATTCCCCTGCTGATCCGCCGTGTCGAGTGCGACGACCCCAAGGAGATGCGCAAGATCATGGATGTTTTCAAGGCCAAGAACCCTGATGGCATCACCCTGCTCGGCGCGGTCCACGAAGGCAAGGCGATTCTCATCGTCCATGTCGGCAAACCCTGGCAGAAAAAGTATCCGGCCGGCACCCTGATCCGTGAACTCGCAGCCAAGGTCGGCGGCCGCGGCGGCGGCAAACCCGAACTCGCCCAGGCCGGCGGCCCCGATGGGGACAGGCTCGATGCCGCCCTGGAGGGCCTGAAAGAGTTGTTGGCGTAATTGTTTTTTCGCGGAAACCTGAAAAAAGCCGCCGGTTATCACCGGCGGCTTTTTATTTCCTGTCACTGGATGATTAGGTTGCTGACCTGCAGGCAGCCACCGGTGACAGTCAGTCGGCCGGCGATAGTCGTCATGCCGCTACAGGCTGAATAATCGCTGTTCCAGCCCCCCTCGAGCCAGGTCAGGGCCGGCCCGGAGAAGACCGGGTCTTCCGTAAAGATGCCTTCCTTGAGTTTTGCCCGGCAGTCACTATCGCCGTGGTCGTCGAAGAGCTCCTGGATCTTTCTGTAGCAGGGTGAATTGCCGTCGCAGTCGCCCGTAGCGTCGGGATCGACATGGGTATCGAGATACCGGTGTCCGTCCCAGCCGGCGAGCCGGGCCCAGAGCCACCAGGCGGCGTATCCCTTGCGGTTGCCGTTGAGGTCCTGGCTGTGGGCGGCGCCGGAGGCCCACCAGTCGACATCCTCGGTATGGACCGACTGCCAGGCTTTGGCCCAGTTCGATTCCCGGCTGCCATTGCCGTCGTTGTCGTAATCGCAGTTGTCATTACCCAGCAATTCCATGTAATTGACCAGACCCTCGGGATCGAAACTTTCGATGTCGGCGAAATCGTAGAGAACTTTATTGTGGGTTCGGCACCAGGCCCGGATCTGCTCGTTGCGCTGGTTGAGGTTGCCGGCTGCCCCGGAGCCGTCGAGGTGGCCGGTCATATAGACGAAGGTGATGCCGGGATACTCGAGTTCGAGGGCGTTCATCGGGGTCAGGTACTTGTCGATCATGTCCTGTTCGGAGTAGCCCGAGGCCTGGCCGCACCAGGACCAGATGATGACATTGACATCATCGTGATCGGTGCCGCGTCCGGTAGTGGGATCAGGTTCGCCCAGGTAGTTATGGGTATTGTTGACCCATTGCGGGTAGTAGCCGACATCGCCGCCCATGGCGTAGTCGTCGAGATCGAGATATCCGTTCAGTGGCCCGTCGTGCCAGACGTAGAGTCCGGCCGGGATATCGTATTTCGGGCTGTTGACCAGGAAATTGTCGAGCCCGGCCCCGTTGCTGCCGCCCATTCCGGC
>JAADEO010000163.1 GCA_013153415.1 Deltaproteobacteria bacterium | reverse complement strand
TAACGAGTTTGATGAGGTTGGCAGGATGGCGGTTTTGCGGATCAGACAGCTCTGCTACCATAGCTTCGGTCCCCTCGATCTCGAGGTCGGGGCCGGGGAGAGGGTTTTTCTGCGCGGTGCCTCCGGAGCCGGGAAAAGCCTTCTTTTGCGCTCCCTGGCCGATCTCGATCCCCATTCCGGCGAGGTCTTCCTGGATGATCTTGAATGTCTGCGACTGCCGGCTCCGGAGTGGCGGCGACGGGTCGGTTTGCTGCCGGCCGAAAGCCAGTGGTGGCACGACCGGGTCGGGGAGCATTTTTTCGCTTTTCCGGATCACACCACGCTCGACCGCCTGGGCTTTACCCCGGAGGTGGCCGACTGGCCGGTGACCCGGCTCTCCTCGGGCGAGAAGCAGCGCCTGGCGGTCCTGCGTCTTCTGGCCAACCGGCCCGAGGTTCTGCTGCTCGACGAACCGACCGCCAATCTCGATCCCGAAAACAGCGCTCGGGTCGAAAAACTGATTCTCGACTACCAGGCCGAGAGCCGGGCCGCGGTACTCTGGGTGACCCACGATCCGGACCAGCCGTCCCGGCTCGGTGGTCGGGTCTATGGACTGGTCAATGGCGTCCTGGAGCCGCTTGCGGAGCTTGCCGAATGAATGTCGTAGCGCTTACCCCTTTGGATTTGGTTCTTACCGCGCTCCTGGTCCTGGCCCTGGCCCTGCTTTCCCTGCCCCTGAAGCTCGAGATGTTCGGCCAGCTTCTGGTCGCCGGTTTGCGGATGACGGCTCAGCTGCTGCTCATCGGTCTCATCCTGAAGTGGCTTTTCACCACCGCCGGACCCTGGTGGATTGTGCTTCTTTCGCTGTTCATGCTGCTCAATGCCGGTCGAGAAGTCACCCGGCGCCAGAAACGCCGGCTCAGGGGCTGGTGGGGATTCGGCATCGGCAGCGCCTCGATGTTTCTGACCTCGTTTCCCCTGGTTCTTTTCACCCTGATCCTGGTAATCGGCAACCAGCCCTGGTACGAACCCCGCTATGCCATCCCCCTGCTCGGGATGCTGCTCGGCAATACCATGAACGGGATTTCGATCGGTTTCGATCGCCTCCTGCACAACGTCTGGCAGCAGCGCCAGGTGATTGAAAATCGCCTCATGCTGGGGCAGAGCTGGTTCGAGGCTTTGGCCGAAATTCGTCGCGAAAGCATCCGGGCCGGGATGATGCCGATCATCAACGCGATGATGGCGGCCGGGATAATTGTGCTGCCGGGGATGATGACCGGCCAGATCCTGGCCGGCAGCCCGCCGCTGGAGGCGGTCAAATACCAGATCATGATCATGTTCCTGATCGTCGCCGGGGCCGGTTTCGGAACGGTCATCGCCGTCTATCTCGGCGGCCGCCGCCTTTTCGACAGTCGCCAGCGCCTGCGTCTGGAGAGATTGTCGTAAAGGAGGAAATGGCGTGTTGTGATCGGGGCAAAGCGTGGAGGGAGGAGAGTTCGAAAATGGTTGCTAGCGCCGGCGTAATAATTGATCCGGACCGTTGCGACGGCTGCGGCGTCTGTCTTCGGGTCTGTCCGGCCCGGGCCTTCAGCCTGGTTGCAGGGAGGGCCGGATTGACCGGGGAGTGCCGCCTGGGTTGCGATCACTGTGCCGCCGCCTGTCCCCGGGCGGCGATCACGGTTGAAATCCCGGAGCCGGAAAGTTTCGCTTTTGCGGGCTTCGAACCTTCGGTCGGGCCGGAACGCCGGCCGGTGGCGCTTGCGGATCTGGTCGCCCTGATGCGGGTCCGGCGTTCCTGCCGGGTCTATCGCGACGGGGAGGTGCCGCTTTCTCAGCTTGCGGATCTGGTCCGGATCGCTATTACCGCGCCCTCCGGGACCAACTCTCAGCTCTGGAGCTTTACGATCATTCCGACCCGCGAGAAGATGCTGCTTTTCGGCCGGGCCGTGGCCGCTTTTTACGAAAGGCTCAACCGCCTGGCTGCAAAAGCCTGGCTCCGGAAGCTGCTGAAAATATGTGGTCGGCGGGAACTGGATGATTACTACCGCGAATATTACGCTTCGGTCTGCGAAGGGCTCGAGAGCTGGCGCCAGGGCAGCGACGACCGGCTTTTTCACGGGGCTCCGGCCGCCATCCTGGTCGCTTCCCGACCCGGTGCTTCCTGTCCGGTCGAGGATGCTCTGATGGCGAGCCAGAATATCGTGCTCGCAGCTGAAAGCATGGGGCTGGGCAGTTGCCTGATCGGTTTCGCGGTCGAGGCCCTGCGGCGGGACCGTCGGGTCGGGGCGGTTCTCGGCATTCCTTCGCAGGAGAAGGTTCACGCGGTCATCGCCCTGGGGCGGCCGGCAGTCAGTTTCCGCCGTCCCGCCGCCCGGCGTCGGGCCCCGGTCAGGATTGTTTGAGAATTTCCGGGAGCTTGAGAATGAATTCGCGGATCTCGTCCCGGACTCGACGATAGGGAGCCAGGCGTTCGGTTTCATTCTCGGCGTCGGCGGCCAGCTGCGGAGGGTCGTCGAAAGGGTGGTGGAGAACGGCAGTGGTTGCCGGAAAGATGGGGCAGGTTTCGGCCGCGTGGTCGCAAAGGGTGATGACGTAATCGAAGGTCAGTTCCGGCGGCAGCTCCGCTGTGGTTTTGCTGCGCCAGCCGGAGGTGTCGATACCGATCTCTTCCATGACTTTGATCGCGTCCGGGTTGAGCCCGTGGGTTTCGATACCGGCCGACCAGGCTGAAAACAGGTTGCCCAGCCGGGCCCGGGCCCAGGCCTCGGCCATCTGACTGCGGCAGGAGTTGCCGGTACAGAGAAAAAGAACTGCTGGCTTGCGCGGCGAGTGGTTGTTCATTGCGGTTTCGCGGATGGTTTGGCGATTGCCGCACCTTGTCTCGCTAGTGGGAGCGCAATCTGAGTTTCGCCGTTTTCATCCTCGAAGACCAGCTTCAAAGGGAGCTGGTTCTGGTGGCCGCGACCCGGACCGCTGAAGGCTACGGGGCCGTAAACGGTTTGCAGGTTGGTTGCTTCGAGAGCGGCCCTGATGCCGGCGGCATCTTCAGTTATCGCCCGGTCGATGGCGTCACAGATCAGTTCGGCCCCGGCGAAAGCCGCGGCCTGAAAACGGTTTTTGAGCGGCGGGTAGGAGGTCGCGGCCTGGTCTCCAGGCTGCCAGGCGGCCGGATGGATGAGCCTGGTTTGCGGGGTGCTGGCGACCGTTTCGGCCGCGGCGGCCGGAAAACAGCCGTCGGGCAGGGCGATGGTGGTCGGTGGCAACAGTTCCAGGCGTTTCCCCTGGAGCCAGAATTTCCGGGTCATGTCCGGCTTGAGAACCAGCATCAGCAGTTCCGGCCGGCGCTCCTTGACCAGGTTGAGCAGGTCGTAGAAATTGCTCTCATTGTCCCGGTAGGTTTCCCAGATATTGAGATCGAGCTTGAGACCGGCGACCAGGTCGCGCAGCCGTCGGCTGTTGCGCACCGCGCACGCGTTCTCCCCGTGGATGATTCCGATGCTCTGGATGGGAGACGGGCGGTTTTTGATGAATTCCCTGAGACAGTTATTCAGGGCCGAGCGGGTCCGGGTCAGGCGGAAACTGGAAACACTTTTGGCATTGATCAGGTTGTCCTGGTCGGCACCGACGATGATGTAGGGCAGGCCGGCATCTTCGGCCGCCCGACTCGCGGTGAAGGCGCAGGGATTGAGCGGGGTTCCGGCCGCTACCAGGGTGCGACCCTCGCTGGCGAGCATGGTGACCAGGGTTCCGGCAGTTTCGGGATTACTTGCGCTATCGAGATAGGTAACCGTGAAATCGGGTTTGCGGCCGGCGGCGTCGATGAATGCGAACCCGAGCTCGAAACCGCTCTGCAGTTCTTTTCCCAGGGAAGCGAAATCCCCGCTCAAAGGCAGGAGCACAGCCACCTGCTGGCCGGCGGCGGCTGTGAAGGTGGTGGTTGCAGTTTCCGGGGTCGATGGCGTCGGGGCTGCGGTTTCCTGGGCTGGGACCGGAATGGCCAGGCCGAACAGGGCGAGATGAGCTATGAACATCAAGGCTAAAGCCTCTTGCAAGAGCTGAAGCCTCAGTTTTTTGGTCGCGGTCATCTGGAACTCCATGCAAAAATCTGATTTACGGTTTCTTTTTTATAATGAGTTCGGAGGATGATTGCAACCCGTAATAGGAATGGATTGGTTTTGCTTGACGCCAGATTTGTAAATCTGTATTAGACGGCCGTCTTTTCACGGTTTGCCACGAGAGAGTAGATAAGAGAGTAGATAATGGTAAAAATCCTGCTGACCAACGATGATGGTATCGATGCCGTTGGTCTGCGTGAACTTGAAGCCGGCCTGGAAGGGCTGGGAGAGCTGACGGTGGTGGCGCCCGATCGTGAACAGAGCGCCTCGAGCCACGCCCTGACCCTGCAGCGACCCTTGCGGATCGAGGAACGCGGTCCGCACCATTTCGCTGTCGATGGCACCCCGACCGACTGTGTTTTCCTGGGAATCAACCAGATCATGCGCCGGTCGCGGCCCGACCTGGTGATTTCGGGGATCAACCGGGGGGGAAATCTCGGGGACGACCTGACCTATTCCGGCACCGTGGCAGCGGCTTTCGAAGGGACCCTGCTGGGGATTCCCTCGCTGGCGGTCTCCCTCGAGATCGAGCGCGAGCACCATTTCGCCACCGCCGCCCGGGTCGCGAAGCAGGTGGCCGCCCGGGTCCTGGAGACGGGAATGCCGGCCGATACCCTGCTCAATGTCAATGTTCCCGATCTCGTTTTCACTGCACTCAAGGGCGTTCGTATCACCCGCCAGGGCAAGCGCACCTATTCCGACGAGGTGCGCGAGAATGTCGATCCCCGGGGCCGGCGCTACTACTGGATCGGGGGGGCGGTGCTGCCGGACGATGCCGCCGAAGGTACCGATTCGGCTGCAGTCCGCGCCGGTTTCGTTTCGATCACCCCGGTCCATCTCGATCTCACCAACTATCGGGTCATGGATGAACTTGAAGGCTGGGGGCCGATCCTGTGAAAATCTATCTCGAAACCTACGGTTGCCAGATGAATGTCGGCGATTCCGGCAAGATTCTCCATCTCTTCCGGCAGCAGGGCTACGAACCGGTGGCTGCGGCTCGGGATGCCGACCTGGTGGTCATCAATACCTGCAGCGTCCGGGAAAAACCGGAACTCAAGCTCTTCAGCGCCTTGGGCCGCTATATTCCCCTGAAACGCAGGAATCCCGACCTGGTGATCGCGGTCGGGGGCTGCGTCGCCCAGCAGTGGGGTGAAAGACTGCAGGAAAAGAGCCCCGGTCTCGATATCGTTTTCGGTACCCACCAGCTCGACCGGCTGCCGGAAATGGTGACCGCGGTTCGTCGCCGGAGAATACCTTTGAGCCGCACCGAATTCGGCCCGGTACCCGGCGGCCTCGAGGTCATGGCCCGGCCCGAATCCGGGACCGTGAGCGCCATGGTGACGATCATGCAGGGCTGCGATAACTTCTGCAGCTATTGCATCGTTCCCTATGTCCGCGGCCGTGAATACAGCCGTCCGAGCCGGGCGATAATCGAAGAGATTGAAATGCTGGCCGCGGCCGGGGTCCGGGAGGTGATGCTGCTGGGGCAGAATGTCAACTCTTACGGTTGCAAAACCCCGGGGGAGATCGGTTTCGCCGAACTCCTGCGCCAGGTCGCCGGGATCGATGGGATCGCCAGGATTCGGTTTACGACTTCGCATCCCAAGGATCTTACCGATGAACTCATCGCCGTTTTCGGGGAGCTGGAAAAACTCTGCCCCGCCCTGCACCTGCCGCTCCAGGCCGGCAGCGACCGGGTGCTTGAACGCATGGGCCGGGGCTATAGCGCCTCAGCCTACCTGGAAAAGGTCGAGAAACTGCGCCGGGTGGTGCCGGATATCGCTTTGACCACTGATATCATCGTCGGTTTTCCCGGCGAGAGCGAAGCCGATTTCGCCGCAACCCTGAAAATGCTGGAACAGGTCCGCTACGATCAGATCTTCTCCTTCAAGTATTCGCCCCGGCCCGGTACCCGGGCGGCCGCATTCGCGGACATGGTTTCTGAGGAGGAGAAAAAGGAGCGTCTGGCCCGCTGCCAGGCCTTCCAGGACGAGATCAGTTTCGCCATCCTCGCCGAACAGGTCGGCCGGGTCAGCGAGGTGATGGTCACCGGCCCCAGCAAGCGGGGCGGGGAGTGGAGCGGCCGGACCCCGGAGAATCGAATCGTCAATTTCCCGGTCGCTGCTGGTGAAATCGGGCCCGGCGAACTGCTCAGGGTAAAGATCACCGAGGCGATGAAACACTCCCTCCGGGGTGAGGTGGCGCCTTGATCCGTTATGGAAGGCTCAATGACCGGTGCTTTGTTCTTTCCCACCTGTTGCCGGTCCTGTTATATTGCCTGCTGATCTTCTGGCTTTCGGCCCAGAGCGATCCCGCCGCCCTGAGCCCGGTGAAGATCCCCGACAAGCTGGCGCATCTGGTTCTTTATAGCGGTTTCGGTTTCCTGGTGATGCGTTTTCTGATGGGCCTGGAGGAGAACGGGGACGTGGTCCGGTTTCTGGTCTGGACCCTGACCGCGGCCCTGATTTATGGTTTGAGCGACGAGATTCACCAGCTCTATGTTCCCGGCCGGGAGTTCTCCTGGATGGACCTTTTGGCCGACGGCGCCGGCGGCTATCTCGGGGCTCGGGTCTGGATGATGCTGCACGGTCTCAAGAGAGGTGATTTGAAATGATCGATCTGCACACCCACACGATTTACAGCGATGGGGTCCTGATCCCGGCCGAACTGGCCCGGCGGGCCCGGGTCAAGGGCTACACCGACCTGGCTTTCACCGACCACGTCGATTTTTCTAACCTCGAATTCGTCCTGGAACGTCTGCGGGTGGCCTGCGAGACTCTGGCCGACGAGCTTGGCATGACGCTGCTGCCCGGAGTCGAGCTCACCCACCTGCCCCCGGCCCTGATCGGTCGGGGCGTCGAGGAGGCCCGGAATCTGGGGGCGAAGATCGTCGTCGTCCACGGCGAAAGCCTGGTTGAACCGGTGGCTGAAGGCACCAACCGGGCCGCACTCGAAGCCCGAGCCGACATTCTCGCCCATCCCGGTCTTCTGACCGAAGTCGAGGCTGAAATGGCCGCCACCAACGGGGTTTTTCTCGAAATTACGACCCGGCGCGGCCACGCTCTGAGCAATGGTCGCGTCGCCGCTCTGGCCAGAAAATGCGGGGCCCGGCTGCTGCTCAACAACGACGCCCACACTCCCGCCGATCTGGTGACGGACGAGATGGCGGCAAGTATCGCTTACGGGGCCGGATTGAGTCCCGAAGAGTGGGCTGGAATGCGGGAGAATGCCCGCCGCTTGGTGGAGGAGAAGAGATGACGGTCCAAAGCCTGAACGAAGAGTTGTCGCGCAAGCTGGCCGAGGAGATCGGTACGGTGCCCTGGTCCTGGCTTCGGCTCCATCACCAGCGGGGAGTGCTTTTCCTGGTTGCGGACGAACTCGAACTTCTCGAGGTGGCCCTGGCGGTGGCCGAGGATCGGGTCGATGAGATCAGGAACTGGCTCGAGACCGGCCGCCTCAACCAGCCGCGGCCCGAACAGGTCGAGGAGTGGGAAAACTCCGGCGGCCTCTTCGCCGGAGTCATCGTCAAACCCTACGTTTTCTTCAAACCTGCCGAGATCGGGTGAGTTTCTGAAAAATCGTCAAAATCGACGGGGGCTCACGCGAAGGCGCGAAGAGAGTTTTTATGGAAACTTCTCGGAGGGGGAGCGAGGGTCGTCTCCAGGGCCTAATAAAGAGTGCTGGCGGTTGTTGAAATCGCCTTTGTCAGGTGATTACGATAGGGGTAATAAAAAGGCCCGGTTGCCGTATGGAATATCCATCCGGCAAC
>JAADEO010000245.1 GCA_013153415.1 Deltaproteobacteria bacterium | reverse complement strand
AGACCGATCTTGCGGTCTTCATCATTGATGTTGAGCACCTTGGCAGTCACGGTTTCACCGACTTTGAGAACATCCTCGGCCTTTTTATCCTTGTCGGAAGTGATCTCGGAAATATGGACCAGGCCCTCGACCCCGTCTTCAAGCTCGATGAAGGCCCCGAAATCGGTGATGTTGGTGACCGTCCCGGTGACGTGGTCGTTGATCATCAGTTTCTGGCTGATGTTCTTCCAGGGGTCCTCATTGAGCTGCTTGATGCCGAGCGAGAAACGCTGGTTCTGGGTATCGAGGTTGAGGACCACGGCCTGGATGGTTTCGCCTTTCTTGTAGATCTCGCCCGGGTGCTTGAGGCGCTTCGACCAGGAGATGTCGGAGATGTGGACCAGGCCGTCGATGTCGTTTTCGATACCGACGAAGAGACCGAAATCGGTAATGTTCTTGATTTCGCCCTCGATCTTGGTGCCGACCGGGTATTTGTCGATGAGGCTGTCCCAGGGGTTGGGTTCAACCTGTTTCATGCCCAGGGAGATACGCCGTTTTTCCGGATCGATACTCAAGACCACGGCCTCGATCTCGTCTCCGACATTGACGATCTGGGTCGGATGCTTGATCTTCTTGGTCCAGGACATTTCGGAGACGTGGACCAAACTCTCGATGCCCTCTTCAATCTCGACAAAGGCACCGTAATCCTTGATGCTGATGACTTTGCCGGTGACCTTGGTGCCGACCGGGTAGTTGTCGGCCGCCTTGGTCCAGGGATCTTCTTTGAGCTGTTTGATGCCCAGGGAGACCCGCTGGCGTTCCTGGTCGTATTTGATGATCTTGACTTCGATGGTTTCACCGATGTTGATACGCTCACTGGGATGGTTGACCCGGCCCCAGGAGATATCGGTGATATGCAGCAGTCCGTCGAGACCGCCCAAGTCGATGAAAGCGCCATAATCGGTGATGTTCTTGACGACACCCTCGATGACGGCACCCTCTTTGAGCTTGCCGAGGAGCTGTTCCTTCATCTTCTCGCGGGTCTCTTCGAGCACCGCCCGGCGAGAGATGACGACGTTATTGCGTTTTTGATTGTGTTTCAAAATGCGGAATTCGAAGCGCTCGCCGATCAGCTTATCGAGGTTGCGAACCGGTTTGAGGTCGATCTGCGAACCGGGCAGAAAGGCCGCCACGCCGATATCGACTGAAAGGCCGCCTTTGACCTTGTTGGTAACCACACCTTCGATGGTGCCGTCTTCCTCGGCGATCTTCTTGATCTCTTCCCAGACCTTCATGCGCTCGGCCTTGGTGCGGGAGAGCTGGATGTTGCCGTGTTCGTCTTCGTAGCGTTCCAGGAAAACATCCACTTCGTCGCCGGCGGCGACGGTTATTTCACCGTTGCTGTCACGAAACTGGTTGATCGGGACGTGGCCTTCAGATTTGTAGCCGATGTCGATAACGACATCGTTGTCGGTAACCATAACGACGGTGCCGGTTACCAGGCCGCCGACCTTGACGTCCTTGCCTTTGAGGCTCTCTTCGAACATGGCGGCGAAATCCTCTTCGCCGAAATTGTCGTCATCCTCGGCTTCGGAGCCCATGGCCTGCTCGAAGCTTTCTTCTTTTTCTTCTTCTGCCGCCGAGGTCAGCGGTTCTTCCTGTTCCGTGTTGTTGGTGATGTTGTCTTCTGTCATTGGATTAAACTCAAGCCCCCTGTTGATAAAAAACTAAGCCCCAAGGGCGAAGTGATTGAGCCGTGCAACCGGGGAGTAATGTTGGCGAACGACTCATGATTAAGACTGCCGATCAGTCCTGGAATTCCCGGAAAACATACTTCTGATTATTCCACAAATTCAAACCGGGGCCTTTATCATACGACACATTTAAATGCAAACTTAAAATTGTCGGTTTCGCACCCGGGACTACTTCCGTTGGATGCTTTGATGCTGCCGGATCCGTTTCTTAAGGAAAACTTTAGACCGGGCATCCCCTGTATTGGCCCCCCGGGGGTTCCCATCATTGACTTTTCTCCGGCTAAATGCGTATATGGAGGAACGACTGAGAGTCGGCGGAAATGATGGCTTCACGCCCCCCTTGAGTACTTTTCCGGTTCCGCAAATGGAAGTGAGGTGAGGTTGATTATGCTGATTACCTTGATCTATATCCCCCTGCTGGCACTGCTCTATTATGATGGGTTGGTGTACATGGTGCGTCTCTGGGGTAATGACGATTATAATTACTGTTACCTGGTACCGTTGGTCATTCTCTACATGATCTGGGAAAAACGGGAGGAACTCAGACGCCTGCCGGTTGCCACCTCCTGGGGCGGCATGTTGCTGTTCTTGCCCGGCCTGGCCCTTTTCTGGTTTGGTGAACTGGGGGGTGAGTATCTGACTCTGATGCTCTCTCTCTGGCTGGTGGTCATGGGATTGGTCCTCCTGCATGCCGGCTGGCGTCGTTTCAAAACCATCCTTTTCCCCCTGCTGATGATGGTGACGATGTTTCCTTTGCCTAATTTTCTTCGCAATCGTCTTTCATTGAAACTCAAACTGCTCTCCTCTCGGATCGGGGTCGAAATGATGCAATGGTGCGGGCTTTCGGCTTATCGCGAGGGCAACATAATCGATTTGGGCTTTACCCGTCTGCAGGTGGTGGATGCCTGCAGTGGTTTGCGTTATCTTTTCCCGATAATCGTTCTCGGCCTGCTGCTGGCCTGGTTTTTCCGGGCGCCTTTCTGGAAGCGGGTGATTCTGGTGCTTTCCACCGTGCCTCTGATCGTGTTTACCAACAGTTTGCGGATTGCCGTTACGGGCCTGTTGTATGAACCTCTCGGTCCCCAGGTGGCGGAAGGATTTTTTCACGATTTTTCCGGCTGGTTCATTTTCATGGTGACCTTGGGAATCCTGCTGCTGGAGATGTGGCTGCTCAACAAACTGCCCGGCAAACTGCCGGAAACCCGGCAACCGGAGTCTCCCCGGGACTCTTTCTCATTCGTTCGGAAATCCACTGTTGCCGGGCGGAACCTGGCCCTGGGGATTGGTGTTCTGCTGTTGCTGGTGACCTGGGGCGTTTCACGTGGTGTGGAATTCAGGGAGAAGATTCCAGCCATCAGGCCGCTGAACCAATTCCCCCTGCAAATCGGTTCCTGGCAGGGAGTTCGCCGGCAGATGGAACAGAAATATATCGACGTCCTCGACCTGAGTGACTACTTCATTATCGATTACCATAACGACAATGGGCAGTGGATCAATTTCTACACGGCCTATTACGAGAGCCAGCGCAAAGGAGAATCGATACACTCGCCGGCCTCCTGCCTGACTGGCAGTGGCTGGGTGTTCAAGGATGCCGGGGAGAAACAGCTCGATATCCCCGGTTATGGTCGACTTGCCGTCAACCGGGCCTTCATGCTCAAAAACGGGGCCCGGCAGTTGGTCTACTACTGGTTTCCCCAGAGAGGCCGTGACCTGACCAACGCTTACCAGTTGAAGATCTATGTTTTCTGGGACGCCCTGACCAAGCAGCGTACCGATGGCGCCCTGGTTCGCCTGATTACCCCGGTATCCGAATTTGAAGATATCTCCGCCGCCGACCGTCGCCTGCAGGATTTTCTCAGTAAAGCACTGCCCTTGCTGGATAAGTTTCTCCCGGGAGCCGAACTATGATGGCTTCGCACCCCAAGGGCATTTCTTTACTGCGCTCAGGGCATTCCCAAAAAGTCTTCGTCCCTGCGGCGTACTCCTATGTACGCCTCATTCCTTGGACTTTTCGCCCCCTGCGGGGCAGAAATTCTGCCTGGCATCTTGGAGCTTTTTATTTTGCCATCCTGTTTTTTGCGAAAATCTGATTTATTACGAGTTCACCAACTATGATGCGTGGCTGAGATGATTTTTTTCACCACTTTTCTGCTTTCTCTTTTTCTGACCATTACTCTGGTGCCGTTTTTCCGGCGCCTGGCTTACGCCCTGCACGTGGTCGACATGCCCGGAGAGCGCAAGGTGCATGCCCGGCCCATGGCCCGGACCGGGGGATTGTCGATGGCGGTGGGAACCTCGGTCTCCATGCTGCTCTGGGCTCCCCGGAACTCTCTTTTCCCTCCTTTGATGATCGCCTTGCTCGTCATAGTCGGAGCCGGGTTTCTGGACGACCTCAAGGAACTTTCCCCCCTGGCCAAATTCTCGGCCCAGGTGTTGGCCGCCCTGATCGTGGTTTTGTGGGGAGGAGTCAAGATCAGGCATTGCGGCGTTTTGTTGCCGGAAGGCGTTTTGTTGCCGGATGTCTTTGCCGTGCCCCTGACGGTTTTCGTGCTGGTCGGAGTGACCAACGCCATCAATCTGGCCGACGGTCTGGATGGACTGGCCGGGGGGATTTCAGTTCTTACTTTCGGTATCATCGGCTGCCTGGGACTGTTGCAGGGCGATTCTTTTGTGGTTGTGACCTGCGTGGCGGTGGTCGGCAGTCTCTTTGGTTTCCTGCGTTACAACACCTTCCCGGCAACCATTTTCATGGGGGATGCCGGTAGCCAGATGCTCGGTTTCCTGGCTGGGGTCATGTCGCTCTGGCTGACCCAGAGCAACCCGGTCCTCAGTCCTTTCCTGCCCCTGTTCCTGTTGGGATTTCCCATCCTGGATACCTTGACAGTGATGTTGGAGCGGATCTATCGGGGACAGTCCCCTTTCAAGGCCGACAAGAACCATTTTCATCACCGCCTGATGCGGTTCGGCCTTTTCCATTCCGAGGCGGTGCTGATGATCTACGCCCTGCAACTGGTTATGGTCGGGGCTGCCTACTGGTTGCGTTATTACAGTGACTGGATGCTGCTGTTGAACTATTTCCTGCTTTCGGGAACCATTTTGCTGGCTTTCTATATTCTCGGCCGGCGGGGTTGGAAGATCCGGATCAGGGACAAGCTCGGGCGTCAGGAGTTTCAATATCATTTGAAGAAATCTTACCAGCTGGCGCAACTGATAAAATTCCTTTTTCGCGGCCTTCAGGTTATTCTCGCCGTGGTTTTGTTGCTGGTGATTATGCCGGTCGATTCGGTGCCGGACTGGCTGGCGATGATGGCTTTTGTCGGACTGCTGTCTTTACTGTTGGTTTGCCGTTTCCGGCCGCAATGGACCGGGGTGTGCATGCGGTGGCTGTTCTACCTGATTATCCCGGCTCTGGTCTACCTGGAGGAACCGAAACTCGGAACCGGCGAGGATTTTCTCTTCGGTTGGAGCACGCTGGCCCTGTTGACCAACCTGGCGTTCTGTGTCATGGTCGTTTTTGCCCTGCTGGTATTGCGTTATACGCGCCGGGACGGCTATCACAGCACTCCGATGGATTTTCTGATCCTGATCGTAGCCATTCTGGCTCCGGCGGTGCTGCCCCGGGAGATGGTCGGGGCCGAGATCTGGATGGTTGCGGTCAAGGTGCTTTCACTGTTTTTCGTTTTCGAGGTTATCTGGGAAGAATCCCGCCATCCCAACCGCTGGCTCGAAACTACCGTGGGGATGGCTTTGCTGATCATCGGTTTGAAAAAGATTTGGGAGGTCTGTCCGGCGATTTTTACCGGTCTTTGATGGACGGATTCTCCCAGATTTTGTTGCAGGTGAGTGGGCTGCTTCGTGTAATGGAGGTTGACTCGAAACTCTCCCACTAAGTCCTGAAGTGAGCCGGAGGCTAAACTTTGTTGTGGTCAGCCGCTACGGCTGTATGATAATAGCGCCTGATGAAATTCGTAAAACCGGCCAAGGTGTGCCGGTTGATTGACGAAAGGAGTGCTTTTTATGTTTTTGCGAAGTAAGCGGTTTTTGGTCTTGGCCCTGGTCTTGTTGCTGGTGGCCTGTAGCGGCGGCATCCAGGAAAAGAGGGATAAATTCTACCATAAAGGCGAAAAACTGTATCAACAGGGCGATTATGTCAGGGCCGCACTGGAACTGAAAAACGCTCTTCAGGTCGATCCCAAGTTCGCCAAAGGGTATTACCTGCTGGGAATGTGTTCATATTACCGCCAGGAGTATCGGCAGGCGTATGGTGCGTTCAACAAAGCCTTGGAACTCGACCCGAAGCTCTCCGAGGCTCAGGTTATGCGGGGACGACTCCTGTTGATGAGCAGTGATGCGAAAAAGGCCCTGGCCGAAGCTGAGCAGGTGCTGGCCAGCAATCCGGCCGATCAGGAGGCCCGGCTGCTCAAGGGGGCGGCTCTGGCCCGTCTGGGCAAGACGGATGCCGCCCAGGCTGAATTTGAAAAATTGTTGGCCGACGGCTGTAAAGAACCGGAACTCTTTATTCTGCTGGCCAACCAGGCATTAAAAGACAAGGATTTGCCCAAAGCCCAAGCTTATCTGGAAAAGTTGTTGAGCTACAATGCGCAGCACAAGGTCGGTCGACTGATGCTGGTGGAAATTCTTGAGCGGCAGGGCAAACTTGACGAAGCGGAAAAGCATCTCAAAACCCTGATTGCCCAGCAACCGGAAAACAAACAGAGCGATTCCCGGTTGCTGCTGGTCAAGTTCTATGTGCGTCATCAGCGTCAGGCCGAAGCCGAAAAGCTGCTGAAAGAGATTGTCCAGGAAAAACCCGACCAGGAAAACTACCGGGTCCTGCTGGTGCGTTTTTATGCCGAACAGCAGCAGGAGGATAAATCTCTGGAGGTTTTGCGCCAGGGGTTGAAGGACCTGCCGGAGTCATTGGTCCTGACCGAAATGATGGCCCAGTATAAACTCTCCCAGAAGGATTTTGCCGGGGCCAAGCAACTGCTGAACGCCTATCTGGAAAGGATGAAGACCGGTCCCAAGTACCTGCGGGCTAAATTGCTGTTGGCCCGGATAGCGATTCAGGAGCAGAGGTACGAGGATGCCCTGAAGCTGGTGGATGAGATTCTCAAGGAAAACAATGATGATCTCGACGCCCGGATCCTGCGGGGAGATCTCCTGATGCATAAACGTGATTTCGACGGAGCCATAGCCGAGTACCGGGCGGTCTTGAAGGATGTGCCGAAGAATGTCGCGGTGCGTTTCAGCCTGGTCCGGGCTCACCTCGGCAACCGGGAGACCAAATTGGCGATTGATGAGCTGAATAAGATCTGCGAGCTGCAGCCGGGGATGGCGCCGGCGGCTCTGCTGCTCGCCCGTCTTTACCAACAGGAGGGGAATTTCGGTCGGGCTCTTGAAGTGGTGGAAAAAGCCCTGCAGAAGAACCCGCGCAATTTTGATCTGTTGGACATGACCGTCAACCTGATGGTGAAAAGGGGACGTTCCGCTGATGCTCTCGAACTCTGCCGGCAGTATCTCGCTAAGGAACCGGACAACGCCAGACTCAAAGTTCTGGAGGCTCAGATCCTGATTGCGATGCGCAACTTCCCGCCGGCCCGCGAAACCCTGATGGAAGTGCTTTCCAATGATCCCGACAACCGGGCTGCACTCTTCAACCTGGTCCGTCTCGAATTGCTCAAAGGTTCTCCCAAGGAGGCCCTGGCCCGGGGCAAAGAGCTTTATGAGAAGAATCCCGACAACCAGGTTTACGCCCTGCTGCTCGCCAACCTCTATGAGCAGACCGGCAATTTTACGGCTGCGGCCGGGATCTATGAGAAGATTCTCGAAAAAAATCCCAAGGCCGTGGTCGCTGCCAACAATCTGGCTTTTTACTATGCCGCTTATCGGCCGACGGCGGAGAACCTGGCCCGGGCGGAAAAACTTCTGGCCCCTTACCTGGAGAAATTCAAGGATGAACCGACCCTGATGGATACTGCCGCCTGGGTCTACTACCAGAATGGCAAGTACGAGGCGGCGCTGAAATTTCTCCTCGGGGTGGAGGATAAAATCAAGCAGGTGCCCGAGGCTCTCTATCACCTGGCGATGATTCAATTGAAACTGGGCCAGGACAAAGAGGCCCGGGCCAACCTCGAAAAAGCCCTGCAGA
>JAADEO010000225.1 GCA_013153415.1 Deltaproteobacteria bacterium | reverse complement strand
TGGTACTGGGCTTGCAAGGGTATTATACCTTGAGCAAGTACGGTTCCGCCAGCGCCCTCGGAGCTGCCGTGGCTTTGAGCCTGGTCCGGGAACTGGGTCCGGTGCTGACCGCCCTGATGGTTATCGGGCGGACCGGTTCGGCGATGTGCGCTGAACTCGGGATCATGCGGATTTCCGAGCAGATCGACGCCCTCGATTGCATGGCGATAAATCCTTACCGTTTTCTGGTGGCGCCTAAACTGCTGGCCGGCCTGATTTCGATTCCCATGCTCACCGCAGTCTTCAACCTGGTCGGCATTTTTGGCGGCTACATGGTTGGCGTGGTTCTGCTGCATGGCAACGCCGGGGCCTATATGGCCAGTATGCGGGCCGGAGTGACAGTCGTCGACCTGCAGATGTGTTTTGTCAAGTCTATCTGTTTCGCGTTCCTCCTGGTCTGGATCTGTGCCGAGCACGGTTTCTGGGTCAACCGCAGACCCTGGGGTTTCGGGGCTGAAGGCGTGAGCCGGGCGACGACCTCGGCGGTCGTGGTTTCGTCAGTGGCGGTTCTGGTGGCGGATTACGTTATTACCTCATTCATGCTCTAGGGAACCTGATGACGCAATCCGATTTCTGTATTCAACTCAAAGATATTCATAAGAGTTTCGGTTCCCAGAAGGTTCTACGGGGAGTCGATCTCGACATCGTCCGGGGGGCGACCACGGTTATCTGCGGTGAGAGCGGCCAGGGGAAAAGCGTTCTCTTGAAGCATATTCTGGGTCTGGTCCGCCCTGACCGGGGCGAGGTTCTGGTCGAGGGAGAGAACATCAGTCGCCTCAAGGGTTCGGCTTTGAAGCAGGCCCGGACCCGTTTCGGAGTTCTTTTCCAGGGGGTCGCCCTGTTCGATTCCATGACCGTGTTCGACAATATCGCTCTGCCGTTGCGGGAGCGTAGCCGGCTGCCGGAAAAAGAGGTGGCGGCCAAGGTCAAGCGGGCTCTGGAGATGATGGATCTCGAGGGCAGCGCTGAAAAATTTCCAGCCCAGTTGAGCGGAGGAATGCAGAAAAGGGTCGGTTTGGCAAGGGCTTTGCAGCTGGAACCGGATATTCTGCTTTTCGATGAGCCGACTACCGGGCTGGATCCGGTTAAAAGTCACGATGTCTATAAGCTTTTTTTCGCCACCCAGAAGAAACTGGGTTACACGAGTATCATCGTCAGTCACGATATTCCCAAAATTTTCAACCTGGCAGACCACATCGCAATTCTGCACGAGGGTCGGGTCCGAGCCTGTATGACACCGGCCGAGCTGCAACGCAGCCGTGATCCCTTTGTCAGGAATTTCATCGTTCGGGTCATGGGCTCGGCCCATAACAGCAAGCAGAACGGATGCGACAACCAGTAACTTTTTCAAGGATCGGGTTCTAATGAAGAAATTCAACCTGGAGATGACAGTCGGACTTTTCATGGCCATCGGTTTGCTGGCCATTGCCTACCTGACCCTCAATGTCGGTGGTATCGAACTTTTCGGCGGCAACTATTATAAACTGTATGCCAATTTCGATTCGGTCGGCGGGCTTAAAACCGGGGCCCAGGTTGAGATCGCCGGTGTGCCGGTCGGCAAGGTCAGCAATATCACCCTCAAGGATGATCAGGCCCGGGTCGAACTTTCACTGCGGCCCGATGTGAAGGTCGGCAGCGATGTTTTCGCTTCGATCAAAACTCAGGGGATTATCGGCGACAAGTATGTCCTGTTGACTCCGGGAGCCGATGATGATTACCTCAAAGATGGTGATGAGATAACTGATACCGAATCGGCGGTCGATCTCGAATCGCTGATCAGCAAATATGTTTTCGGTAATGTAGATAAGAAATAAGAGTGCTAACGGAAAAACAGAGGAACCGATGATTAAAAGATTTTGCCTGGTCGTTTTTTTACTTTGTACTTTCTGCTGGAGTGTTACCCTGGTACGGCCGGGGATGACCATAGCGGCGGATAGCGCGGTGGCCGATGAAGATGATTTCGCTGAATATGACAATAAGATCATTCCGGTCAACGACCCGTTGGAGAGTTTCAACCGGGTAATCTTCACTTTCAACGATCGTCTGCATATCTGGGTTCTGGAACCTACGGCAAAAGTTTACAGTAAAGCGGTCCCGTCTCTTTTCAGAACCGGAATCCGTAATTTTTTCAGTAACCTGATGGAGCCGGCCCGGTTCCTCAACTGCCTGTTGCAGGGGCGGTTTTCAGAAGCCCACGATGTTTTCCTGCGTTTTCTGCTCAATTCGACCGCCGGAGTTCTCGGTATAATGGATCCTGCGACCTACGACGGCATGAAGACTCACGACCGGCGTTTCGCTTCGACCCTGTCGAATTACGGGGCCGGGCGCGGGCCTTACCTGGTTCTGCCGTTTTTCGGTCCTTCCGATATCCGCGGCTTCTTCGGGCTGGTGGGGGATACTCTGACCAATCCCGTGTTCTGGACTTTGAGAGACGAACCCTTGGCCGCGGTTGCGGTCCAGGGAGGAAAAGCTGTCAACCGAACCTCTTTTCATCTCGGCGAATATCAGAGACTGCTCAGCGGCACCCTCGATCCCTACATCGCGATTCGCAATGTTTATCGCCAATCCGAACAGTAAATCGGGTTATTCAAGCTTATATGATACTGGAGTAAAGATAATGCCTGTCAAAAAGAGCAATTTAGTTTTTTTATGTTTCCTGTTGATCTCTCTCTTGGTCTTTCCCCTTTCCTGGTCGGCCGCGGCGATGGGTCCCGAGGCGCAGTTGAAACTCAGTGTCGATAAACTTCTTACGGTACTCAATGACAAGCAGCTCCAGGGGCCGGAAAAAACCGAGTTACGGCGCCAGAAGGTCGCGGAAGTCGCCTTCAGTCAATTCAATATGACCCGCATGGCCAAGCTGTGTCTCGGGCGGGGATGGCGCAAACTTACCCCGGAACAGCGCCAGGAATTCACCCGCCTGTTCAAGCGGATGCTGGCTAAAACCTACGTTTCCACGATCGATGACTATTCCGGGCAGAAGGTCGTTTTCACCCGGGAAATCATTAATAAGGACCGGGCCGAAGTGAGGAGTAAGATCGTCAGCGATGACAAAGAGATTCCCATCAACTACAGGATGAAACTGGAAGGCGACCGCTGGTTGATCTATGATGTCATTATTGAAAATGTCAGCCTGGTACGTAATTATCGGAGCCAGTTCGCCCCGTTGATGCAGAAAAAAGGTTACGATGGTCTTATCGAGCAGATGAAAAAACGCATCAAAGAGATAGAGAGCGGGGAAAAGAAGAATAATGGCTGAGTCCGGGGGGACAAGTAAATCCTCTTTTGCCTGGCAGCGCTCTTTATTGTTCCATTTCTGCGACGAAGAGGACTGGAACAATTTCCTGGCCTTGAGCCAGCGGCAACAAGTGGATGCGGGAACCTCCTTATGGCGTGAGGGGGAAACCGGTACTTTTCTTTACTGCCTGGTTCAAGGTCATCTCGAAGCGGTGAAAATGACTCCAGAGTGGGGTAAACCGATCATCATTGCCGAATTCTTTTCCGGAGCCACGGTCGGTACGCTGCCGGGCGAAAACAGTTCTCCTCATTCCACTACCCTGCAGGTGGTGGAAGAATCCGATCTTATCTGTCTGTCCGCGGATGCGGCCTCCGACCTCATGGCCAGATTTCCGGCTACCGCCGCCAGGCTCTGGCAGGGGGCGGCCCAGCTGGAACTCTGTCGTCTGCGGCAGGCCAATCAACGCCTGGTTACCCTGTTTTAGTTGATGACTGAGAAGCGACGAGCTCTTCGTCCGGTCTATATCGCCGCAGGAATCTTGCTGATTTGCGTGGTGTTCTGCGCCCTCTTGCCCTTGGTGCCGCAGCCCGGGCTGAAAAAACTCCTGGTCCGGAAACTGACCCTTCAGTTGCCTGCAGAGTGTCGTATCGGAGCTGTGCGGATCTGCCCCCTGCCGTTGCCGCATTTTGAGGCGAAGGGGGTTTCGGTTACCGGTTCTCAGTTCGATCTGCAGCTTGAGACCCTTTCTTTCGACCTCTCTCTCGTCGCGTTGCTGTCGGGCAAAATCAAGTTTTCTGCCCTGCAGCTTGTCGATGGCCGTTTCGATCTCAGCCGGCTTCCGGTAAGCGGAGAAGTGCTGAAAAACGGTCCTTCCTCTCTTTTCCCCAAGGCTGATTTTACCTCTCTTTCCTTGTCTGGTATCGATATCGTTCTGGCGCAAATTCCCGGTTTCAGTCAGTCTGTAACCTTCCAGGGAGCCCAGGGTAAATGGCGGTTGATTTCCGGCCGGGGCAACGAACGCCTGGTTCTGAAAGCCGCAGTCAGGGGAGGTGCGGTCGATCTGGCGGCTAATTGGTTCAGCACGGCTGAGGACGATGCGGAAAAGGGTCAGGAGAATGCCCCGGAAACGGAGAAAAACAACCGTTTGGAGGTGCTCGCCCATCTGCGCGGTGTTTCCCTGACCTCTGTTATCGATCCCGATGGAAAGAGCGACAGAGGCTTTCATGAAATAAGCCTTAAAGATAGTAACCTTGATCTCGATATCAATGGCAACCCCGGAAGCGGCCTGCGTTTTACGGCCAGTTTCGATTGCGGGAATCATCTTGTTTCCCTCTATGATGCCAATGGCGATCGGGCCGGAACTCTTTCTGAAGGAGCCCTGGCCATCAGGGGCTCCGGTTTTTTTCAGCCCGAGGACGGCTATCTCAATCTCAAAAGCGCGCTTCTGCGATTGCCCGGGGGGGCGGCCCTTTTTACCCGGGGGCTGGTACGTTTCAGGAAGCCGTTTTTTGTCGATCTGGTCAGTCATCTCCAGGTCGATGATTTCCACGAGTGTTGCCGCCGTCTCCCCTTTGTCGGAGCGTTTTGCGGCCCCGCATCCAAAGGTGCGTTCACGGCCGAGCTCAAACTGCTCGGCAACCTGTTCCAGATGCCGGTTTTCAAGGTTGAACTTAAGGCCGGAGAGCTGGCTCTGACGCCCGCATCTTCTAGCGAATCCGCGCCGCCGGATAGTGCTGGTAAAAAAGCGCTTCGGTCACCGGGAGTTGCGCCGGTGCTGGCCCGGGGGTTGGCCTGGTTGGCGGAATGGAATTGGCAGGTGGTCTGCGATTGCCGGATAGAAAAGTTGCAGCTGGGTACGCTGCAGATGCGAGAGGTTGAGCTGGAGGCCAGGAAGAAACCGTTGCAGCTCGAGATCGAACGGCTGGCGGCCGAATTCGGAAGTGGCGGCCGGGCACGCCTGACCATGGTTGTCGACGATCTGTCGGATGCGCCCCGTTGGCAGGCTTCCCTGGTTGCTGAAAAGATTGATCTGGCCGGAATCCTGAAGGCTGGACTGCCGGCCGGGCTCTATGATCTTTCCCTGGTTGGCGAGGGTAATGTCGTTGATGGTGTCGAGTCGACTCGGGATCTGCGTCTGGAAGGAAAATGGCAACTGCGTCAGGCCCGCTTGTCGGGATGGCCGCCCTACGAAGCTTTCAAGAACTATCTTTCCGGTTTGGGGCGGAAAATCTGGCCAGATCGTTGTAGCGGGCAGGGACAGCTGGCTCTTCGTCACCGGGTATGGCGTTTCAAAGGGATGAAACTAACGTTCAATCGTCAGCAGAGCCTGCTGGCCGCAGGACGTTTTCGGTCCCATGACAAAAGACTCGATTTCAGCGGGTTGTTGCAGGAGAAAACACAGCGGCAGGCCTTTCATCTGCAAGGTACTCTGGATCATCCCCTCTTTACTGCTGCTTCTCCCTGAGTACTTCCCCGTTTCCGGCAACGGGCATAAATCGCTTCGATTCTTTTGAAAATCTCAGGCCATCCCGCCCGGGTGAGAATGCGATTCAGCCCGAGGCTGCAGTTGAATTGCTCTTTTCTTATCTTTTCCAGTTGGAAAATCAGGGCTTTTCTGAGGTCGTTTCTGAAATCCGTCTCCGCTTCCGGCCGGGGCTGATCCGGACCCTCTAAAGCCGGCAGTGGAACCAGGCTGATGACGCTGCTGTCAATCGCCTCCCGTTCCAGTAATTCTTCGATGCCGGCCAGCCTGGTAGTTACTATCCGGCAGTCGCAGGCCAGAGCCTCGAGCAGTACCAGGGGCAGGCCTTCGAAGAAAGAGGGCAGCACCATCAGGTGAGCCTTTTTGAAGAGTTCCGCCAGTTCCGACTGGGACACCGCTCCTTTGCATTCGACCCTCGGATCGGCAGCGGCTTGGCGCCGGATCGCTTCAGCTTCCGGACCGGCACCGCTGCCGACCAGCCAGAGCCGCAGATCTCCTTCAAGTTCGGCAAAGGCTTCGAGCAGCCAGGGAACCCCTTTGGCTCGGCTCAGTTTGCCGGCGTAGATCAGGGTCGGAATTTTTTCCTTGGCACAGCAGGTGTTGCAGAACAGATCCCGTCGATAACCGGTTCCCACCACCGTAACCTGGTTCTGGCCGAACCCGAAAATCCTGACTACCTTTGCCTGCTGATCCCGGTTGAGAACCATTACCTGGTCGACTGCGGCGACCCCTTCAATGACTCGGTCGGCCAGTTGGGGTGCCAGATCCAGTTGCCGCAGTTCCGTACCGTGGACCGAGGTTACGATCGGAATTCCGGGAAACAGCTTGCGGCACAGAGCGGTCATCAGCCAGAGGTGGTGGGTGTGGATGATCTCCGGTTCGAAACGGCTTACTGCGAGTTCGAGAACTTCAGTAAAAGCCTTTTCATACAGCTTGAGCCTTTGCGCATCGAAGCTGGAGAAACAGGTGCTGGGGTAGGGCATGACATCGCTCATGCCGGCTACCGGAAAGGGCAGTTGCGGGGTTTCGAAACGGACTGGAAAAATGTCGGCGGCGGGCAGGTCGAGGCCGCAATCGGCAATCTTCATGCCTTGTGGCAGGCCGCAGACCACGGCCTGCCGGTGGCCGGCGGATGCCGCCTCGCGAACTATGGCCTGAAGATAAACGCCGCTGCCGGTTTTACCGGGAATTTGCGACAGGCAGTGCAGTATTCGCATCAATCAAGGGAGGTATAAGCCGCTGCCGCCGCCTGGCGGCCCTGGTTGATGCAGTCGGGGATGCCGATGCCGCGATAGCCGGCCCCGGTGAGGAAAAGTCCCCGGGTTTCATCCGTGATCTGGTCGATCGCCTCGAGGCGGTCGGGGTGGCCGATGATATACTGGGGCATCCCTTCGGGCCAGCGATAGATCCAGTGCTGTTTCGGGGGCGAGGAGATGCCCATGATGACGTCGAGCTCCTCGCGTACGAGATTTATCATTTCCTGGTCGCCGACCAGGGCCAGTTCGGGGCGCTGGGCGCCGCCGACGAAGGCCCGCATCAGGACCATGCCTTCCGGGGCCCGGTGGTCCCACTTGATCGAAGACCAGGTCACCGCCATGATCCTGCGGTTGGCGATCTTGGGGACGATGAACCCGTAACTGTCGAGCGGGTGGGGAATGTCGCGCCGCTGGTAAGCCAGTGAAACCGTGGCCGACGAAACATAAGGGATGCCGCGCAGAAGATCGGCCAGACGGGGCATTTCGACCTCAAGCATCCGGGCGCTGTTGAAGGCCTCGGAGGCCAGGATCACGGCATCGCTGAAGCTTGCTTCCGCGCCTTTTCTTTTGATCGTCCAGACGCCGCCGGGAGCCGGGGCCACCGCTTCCACCGTCTCTCCCAGTTTGATCTTTTCTGCACCTATCGCCTCGACCAGTTCATCGATGAGAAAGCCCAAGCCAGATTTCAGGGAGATGAAGAAGGTGCGCTTCGGTCCCGGCGCCGGGGGCCGGTTCTTCATCATCGCCTTCATCTTTTTCTGGCGCATCAGCATGCCGATGATCAGACTGCCGTACTCCTTTTCCATCTCCAGAAAGCGGGGAAAGGTGCTCAGCAGGCTCATGTTTTCGGGGTTGCCGGCGTGAATGCCGCCGATCAGCGGCTCGGCCAGCTTGTCGAGGGCTTCGCGGCCCAGGCGACGGCGGACGAACGAGGCCAAAGTCTCATCCCCCTCCTCCTTG
>JAADEO010000140.1 GCA_013153415.1 Deltaproteobacteria bacterium | reverse complement strand
GGTTTTCAGCCGTCCCGGGATGAGTGACCGGCTGGTCGCAGCCGGAAGCCCGCGTCAGGTCTACCACCTGGTTTTCAGCGAAGAGACCGGTCTCGGTGACTACCTGCCGGAAGAGGATAAATAAGCGTCCGCCGCTTCGTGGGCCGGAAAAGGGCTGTTTCCGGGAGGAATCAGTGCAGGACCCGGATGACCTCGGGGCCGCGGAAGGCGATTTCCGAGAGGACCCGGAGGGCCAGCTCGAGGGCTTTTTCATCGAGATCGAAAAGTGAGCTGTGCAGCGGGTGGATAATGCCGGCCTCCCGGTTGCCGGAACCGAAAAAGAGGTAGCAGCCTGGAGTCAGCCGGGCCAGGCGGGCGAAATCCTCCCCGCCCAGGTGCGGCGGGTCGTTTTCACTCAGCGAGATTTCCGGAAAATCGTTTCGCAGCAGCCCGGCGGTCAAGGCGACCAGGCGGGGATCGTTGACCAGGGCCGGGGCGACCTCGCCGATGGTGATCTCGGCCTCGGCCCCGAAAGCCCGGGGCAGGTCGTGCAGCAGGCGCTCGAGGTTTTCGTGCAGGCGTTGATGCTGCTCGGTGCTCAGGGTGCGGATCGTGCCGGTCAGGGTGACTTCGTCGGCGATGATGTTGGAGACCGTGCCGCCGTTGATGGTGCCGATCGAGATCAGAGCCGGGTCGACCGGGTCGAGGTTTTTGCAGACCAGTTGGTTGAGGGCCGGTATCAGGTGGGCCGCGACCTGGATGGCGTCGATCGCTTTCTCCGGAACGCAGGCGTGGGCCGACCGGCCCCGGAGCTTGATTTCGAGATACTCGGTAGCGGCCATGAAAGCGCCGTGATGGAGAGCGATGCGGCCGGTTTCGAGTTCGGGAAAGAAATGGAAGCCGAAAACCGCGGCCGGCAGCGGTTCGAAGATTCCGTCTTCGAGCATTGCGGCCGCGCCTTGGCCGTTCTCTTCGGCTGGTTGGAAGATAAGTTTCACCGGCAGCGCCAACCGGTCGCGGTTCTTCTGGAGAACGACGGCCAAGCCCAGGAGAACCGCTGCATGGCCGTCGTGGCCACAGGCATGCATGATTCCGGGATTGGCGGAGGCGTAAGCGCAGTTTTTGCGATCGCTCAGCGGCAGGGCATCGAAATCGGCCCGGAAAGCGATCGGGGCGGCATCCCTTTCCCCGGCAGCGGGGGAGATGGTCGCCACGATGCCGTGGCCTCCGATTTCCTGTTGCTGGCTGATACCATGTTCGTCGAGCACGCGGCTCAAGAAAGCGGCGCTTTCAGTCTCCTGGCCGGAGAGTTCCGGATGCCGGTGCAGGTGGCGGCGCCAGTCGCGAACCAGGGTGAAAAGTTCTTGTGAGACGGTCATCTGCGATTCCTCCTTTTGGTGGATGAGGCTGTCGTGCTGTATAGATGAAACGATTGTGCCGGTCAAGCTCGATCGGTATGATGCAACCTATTTCAGGATTGAAAGTATGCCGATTTATGAATTCGAGGGGCGGCGGCCGCAGATCTCGCCGACCGCCTTTGTTGCCGAGACCGCGGTTGTCATCGGTGATGTGCGTCTGGCCGATGAGGTTTATGTCGGTCACGGAGCCATCCTGCGGGGGGACTACGGAACCATTGAGATCGGTTCCCAGTCGGCCGTCGAGGAGGGAGCCATTCTCCATATCAATCCCGGCAAAACCTGTCGTCTCGGGTGCCGGGTAACGATCGGTCACGGGGCCAAGCTGCACTGTCTCGAGATCGAAGACAGCGCGGTGGTCGGTATCGGGGCGGTGGTTTCCTTCAATGTCAGAATCGGGGAGTGGGTAATTGTTGCCGAGGGCAGCGTCGTGACCAATGGCACGACACTGCCCTCCGGAATCATCGTGGCCGGCAACCCGGCCCGGGAAATCGGCCGGGTTGAAGAACGTCATCGAGATTTCTGGAATTACGGCAAGGATCTTTATGCCGGGTTGGCGGGACGCTATCCCCGCGGTTGCCGGCGGCTGGATTGAACGGGTCCGGGTTTGCCGGGCTGACAGGGAAAACCGTGGTAGAAAATTCGCTCGTTTCTCAAGCTCTCCGGGAGTCGGCGCTTCTTTTCCTGGATCAGGCGCAATCTCGTTCCGGACTGCCTCCGGCGGTTCAGGAGTTTCTGGCCGAGCGTTTGGGAGAGGTGTTTTCTGTCCGCCTGCTGGAAAATCTGGATGGTGACCGGGTGTTGCTTGAAGTCGGGGGCGACCGGGTTGTAGCCGAGGGGAAGTTGCCGGTCGATCTGGCGGAAACCTTCAGGGTCCGCCTGCAGAGCCTGGAGCCGGTGGTGCGTTTCAGTCTCGCGGAGACGGAAACGTCGGAACTGCCGACATCTCTGCGTCGTGGTCTTGGTGCCCTGTTTACCGCCGACCGCCGTTTCAGCGGCAGCCTGATGCAGCTTGAAACCCTGATGAGCGATCCCGACATCACCCTGCCTCCTGCCTTGAGAAATCATCTTGGCATTATCCGAAGCCTTTTTTCCGCCGAGGCTCTGGTTGACGGTCTTAAAGAGGGGAAAGGGTTTCCCCTGGCGGAACTCGGCCTTGCCCATGAGGCCGAACTGGCGGGTCTGGTGGCGACACTCGAAAATCATAATGTCGGCGAGGAAGCAGGGGGCGGATGGTCGGGAAATAACGGCAAGGAGATCATTATCCGTCTCCTGGCCGGACTCTCGGCCTACGGCGCGGATGACGCTGCCGGGAGGGAAATCACGAAAAATCTCGATCCGGAAATTGCCTCTCGTTTGCAGACGCAGCTCAAGAGCCTGCGCGAGATGGTGGAACTCAATCAGCTGCTCAACAATCCCGGTATCAACCACGATCGGGGACTGTTCCTGGTGTTGCCTCTTTGGGGATGGGGTACGGCTGGTGACCTGTGGTTGCGCCTGGCCGGCGACGGAGGTAAAGGCGGGCAGCGGGAAAAGGATATCTACAGCCTGATGGTCTATCTCGATTTCGAAGAACTCGGGGCGGTGGGTGCCCGCATCTTTGCTGGTGTTCGGGAGCTCCAGGTCGATATCATGGTCGCCAGTGAAACCTCGGCCCGGGTTCTGCGGGAGCTGCTGCCCGAGGTTCGCGGCCGATTGCGCTCCCGGTTTTCCGGTGGCAGCCGTCTGGCTGTCACCGTGGTGGGCGATCAGGGCCTGGAGGAGTTTCGCCACCGGGCTTTCCTTGCCAGTCTGCCGCCGTTGCTCAGAACCAGCGTCTGATAATATTTGCTTGCAATCGTCGCTATTCTCGGTTTAGTATGCGATTCTGCCGGAAAACCCGTCGGTTTCGCCCCGCCGGTTGTTGCGGGATGTTCCCGGGGCTGGCGAAATAAATGTTTCGCTTTGCCAGCTTTTTTATAAAGTAATTCTGATTGCCAACGAGTCCATCATGCTTGTAACCTGCCCCCGTTGTCTGACCAAGTACAATCTGCCCGAGGAGAGTCTGGTTTCCCGAGATGATGTGCGCCTGCACTGCTCCCGGTGCGACTGGAATTTTCTGCTCGAACAGGCCGAAGTCATTGCAGAAACGGCCGAAGATGCGGCCGTTGCTACCGAGGCTGCCGCAGAGCGGGAGATGGAGGGCGAGATCCCGACCGGAAGCGGAGGGGCGGCAACGGAAGAGAGCGAAGAGTCCGCCGCTTTTGAACTGGCGGATGATTTTTCCGAGTTCGAAGCTGATGACCAGATCGCGGAAACGGCCGGAAAGACGGAAGCGGCCGAAGCCGATGCTGCGGCAGATGAAGTTTCGGAAGAGAGTGCCGATCTGGCACTTGATCTGAGTGATCTCGATCTCGACGATATCGAGTTTGAGGATTTCGATGAGGAAGAGGATCAGAAACCCGCCGCCGATGCGTCGGCAACGGAAGCCGCTCCCACCCGCATCGATGACGGTGGCCTTGATGTTCTGCTGAATGAGAACAAACCTGCGACGGAACCTGATCCCGCACCTTCTGGATCTTCGGCTGTCACCGGGTCGCGCCAGGCCGAACCGGTGACGGTGTCCCCCGCCGCCCGCTCCGCATCAGGCGGGGGACGACGCAAGGGCTTTCTTATTCTGCTCTCCTGTTTCCTGGTGTTCAGCCTGGCCCTGTGGACCGGTTATGCCCTGTGGCGCAATTTCTCGGTCGACATGGCCAAACTTCTGCGCCTGGCCGAGATCGAAAATCAGCGTCTGGTTCTGCCTTCGGGCCGGCGTATTGTGATTATCCGGGGCAAGGTTGTCAATGATTCCCCCAATCTGGTTTCTAATCTCGTGATCAAGGGCTACCTGCTGGATGGACGGGGTAAGCGTCTGGTCGAGGCGACAACCGCCGGCGGGGTGAGCTTTTCCGAGGAGGAGCTCGACCGGCTCGATGCCGGCAAGCTGGCAATGCTGGAAAACCCCAAGGTCACCGTGGCTGCTGACGGCGGCGAACTTCCGTTTATGCTGGCTTTCTATGATTACCCGGACGGGGCCCGTGAGTGTTATGTCGAGATCGCCTCTTTCAAAGTGAAAAAAGCCCGGCGCCGATTGGGTAAATAGATAGTTCTTCTGACAGGAAATTGAAATATTGCGTAACAATAATCCCGCCACCCTCTTTTTTGCCGTTATTGTCTGCATTTTTCTGGTTCTGCCCGCCTGCAGTGCCGGTAAAGCCCGGACCCGGCATGTCAACCTGACCCTGACCAAGCAGGCTTCATCTCTGGAGCCCGCTTTCTCTCCCGCCGCTTATTACTATTTCTCGGTCTACAACTGGCTTCGCAGCCAGGGAGGTAAAGAAGCCCGGGCGACAGCTTTGTTGAGCCTGCAGAAAGCGGTCGAAGCCGATCCCGCATCCGCTTATCTGCGTCTCGAACTGGCCGATCAGTTTCTGAAAAACATGAAGGTCGAGGATGCCAGAAACCAGGCCCTGAGCGCCCTGGAACTCGATCCCGGCAACCTCAAGGCCCGGAAGATGCTGGCCAGCATTTATGCCCTGACCGGGAAATCGGAAGCGGCGATCAAACAGTACCGGGAGCTTCTCAAGGATGATCCCGACAACAGCGAGGCTCTCTTCTATCTGGTGGCCCTCTACGTCGAGACTCTCAAATACGAAAAGGCCCTGGAACTGCTCAAGGATTACCGCCAGCGCCATCCCGACGATGTCCTGGCTCCTTTTTACATGGGCAAGGTCTATGCCGAGCTGAAACTGTACAAGGATGCCGAACGCTATTTCAAAGAGGTAGTCAAGCTCGATCCGGAAATGCCGGATGCCTGGTTCAGTCTGGGCCTGATCTATGAATTCACCGGGCAACGCCAGAAAGCGGTCGAGGCCTATCGCAAACTGCTGGAGATCGACGGTGATGATCGTCACGCCCTGGAGCGCCTCGGGCAGTTGCTGGTCGGTGACGGCAACCTCGATGCCGCCTTGAAAATCTTTCAGCGTCTCCAGAAACAGGGCGAGGTTCCGGTCAGCGTCAATATCAAGATCGCTCTCATCTATTTCCAGCAGGGGAAATACCAGGAGGCCTCCGAGCTGCTTGAAGACCTGCATGAACGTTATCCCGATCAAGCCCGGATCACCTTCTATCTCGCTTCCTGCTACGAGGCCCTGGAACGCCGGGATGAAGCCCTGAAACTTTTTCTCGAGATTCCCGAAGGTAATGATCTCTACTACGATGCCCGGATCCACGCCGCCTTTCTCTACGAAGAAGCGGAGGATTATGATGCCTGCGAGGGCCTTCTGCGGGAGCTGATCGCCAACTATCCCGAGAAGGCCGGGCTCTACCGGATGCTCTCCTCGCTGCGGCGCAAACAGGGCGATGAGGAGGGCGCTCTGGAGATCCTCGAGAAGGCCCGGCGGCAGTTTCCGGATGATTACAAGCTGCGTTTCGCTCTCGGAGTGGTTTACAGTGATTTGGGGCGTATCCAGGATTGTATCGCGGTGATGCAGGAGCTGCTCAAAGAGAATCCGGATGATGCTACAGTACTCAATTTCATCGGATATACCTATGTCGATCAGGGGGTCCAGCTTGATGATGCCGAAAAATTGCTGCAGAAGGCTTTGCGCCTGAAACCGGACAGCGGCTATATCTTGGACAGTGTCGGCTGGCTCTATTTCACCCGTGGTGATTACGACAAGGCCCTGGATTATTTGCAACAGGCGGCCGAGAAGGTGCCGGATGACCCGGTCATCTACGACCATCTCGGCGACACCTACCTGAAACTGGGAAAGAGGGCCGAAGCCCTCAAGAGCTATCGTCGTTCCCTGAAAATCAAGGAGAGCGAGAAAGTCAGAGAGAAGGTCGAAAAACTGTTGCAAAATGAAAAATGATGTGTTAACCATCACATCCGTTTGCTTATTCGGTAAGTCAGGTTTAGTTTAAAAGGCGTAACTGGGCTCCGGTTGCACGGGTTGGCCGGTTACTAATAGTTTTGTAAATTATTGAAAACGGAGGAACACAATGGCAGAAGTTATTTCCCCGATGGTGGGTAAGATTTTCAAGATTGAAGTTAATGTTGGCGATACTGTGGAAGAGGGCGACGAGGTTGTAATCCTTGAAGCCATGAAGATGGAGATGCCGGTTGTTTCTCCGGTCGACGGAACCGTAAAAGAGATCAAAGTTTCAGTTGGTGATGCGGTTGAATCCGATACGGTCATTGCCGTTATTGAGTAAATATTGTCCGAAAAGCGCGGGTCCCGCAAGGCTCGCGCTTTTTTTGGATTATTGTCGACGGTATACAGTGTACAAGAGGTTGGGCTGGTTTTAGAAGTGGAGAGCGACCGCCGATTTTGTTTTGCTCGGTATTCCAGCAGGTGGTCGCAATTGCGCAAAAGAGCGGGATGGCGTGAGCTCATCTCCGAGGGAGGTTGACGGAATGGCTAAAGTACAAATAATGGATACGGTGCTGCGTGATGCTCATCAATCGCTGCTGGCGACCCGGATGCGGACCAAGGACATGCTGCCGGTTGCTGAAAAACTAGACAAGATCGGCTACTGGTCGCTCGAGGTCTGGGGCGGGGCTACTTTCGATACTTGTCTCAGGTTTCTCAAGGAGGATCCCTGGGAGCGGTTGCGGACCCTGCGCAAGGCTCTGCCCAATACCCGCCTGCAGATGCTGCTCCGGGGGCAGAATATCCTCGGTTACCGTCATTATGCCGACGATGTTCTCGAGACCTTTGTCGAACGTGCTGCCGCCAACGGCATGGATGTTTTCCGGATCTTCGATGCCCTGAATGACCCCCGCAACATGGAGACCGCGATGCGGGCGGTCAAGAAGGCCGGCAAGATCGCCGAGGCTACGGTCAGCTACACCATCAGCCCGGTGCATGATAATGCCTACTTTGTCAGAATGGCGAAAGAGCTGGCCGGGATGGGGGCCGACACCCTCTGCATCAAGGACATGGCCGGGCTCCTGGCTCCCTATGACGCCTATGACCTGATCAAAGCGATCAAGAACGAAGTTGATATCCCCATCCATCTCCATTGCCACTGTACCAGCGGCATGGCTCCGATGACCTATCTCAAGGCGATCGAGGCCGGGGTCGATATTATCGATTGCGCCATCTCTTCGCTCTCTTCGGGCACCTCGCAGCCACCGACCGAAAGCATCGTGGCCGCCCTCAAGGGGACCGAGTATGATACCGGGCTCGATCTCGAGGCCATGGCCGAGATCGCCGCCTATTTCAAGGAAGTGCGTAAGAAATACGCAGCTTACGAAGGCAGCTTCACCGGGGTCGATACCAACGTGCTGATCTACCAGGTTCCCGGGGGGATGCTTTCCAATCTCGAAAACCAGTTGCGTGAACAGGGGGCCAGCGACAAACTCAAGGAGGTTCTCGAAGAGATCCCCCGGGTGCGCAAGGATTTCGGCTACCCGCCCCTGGTCACCCCGTCGAGTCAGATTGTCGGTACCCAGGCGACGCTGAATGTGATTACCGGTCAGCGCTACCTGATGATTCCCAAGGAATCGAAGAATCTTCTCAAGGGGATGTACGGCCGTTCGGTGGCCCCGTTCGATCCCGAGGTGCAGAAAAAGGC
>JAADEO010000059.1 GCA_013153415.1 Deltaproteobacteria bacterium | reverse complement strand
TTCCGGACGTCTTGATGCTGAGGTCGAGGCCGGTGATAAATCCATCAGGGTCAACGGCAAAGAGATCGCCCTTATCGCCAGTCGTGATCCCAAAGCGGTGCCCTGGCAGGAGCTCGGCGTCGATATCGTCATGGAGTGTTCCGGTCTCTATCGTGATCGGGAGAAAGCCTCGGTTTTTCTCGATCACGGGGTCAAACGAGTGGTGGTTTCGGCGCCGGTGAAGAAAGCCGACGCCACGATCGTCATGGGGGTCAACGAGGGGGTTTTCGCACCCGCCGATCATTTTGTTATCTCCAACGCTTCCTGCACCACCAACTGCCTGGCCCCGGCCGCCAAAGTGCTGCTGGAGAATTTCGGTATCAAGCGGGGCATGATGACCACCATTCACTCCTATACCCGGGATCAGCAGATTCTCGATTCCCGGCATAAAGACCTGCGCCGGGCCCGGGCCTGTGCGATGTCGATGATACCGACCACCACCGGCGCGGCGGCGGCTGTCGGCCTGGTGCTGCCCGAGCTCCAAGGCAGGTTGGACGGCCTTGCGGTCCGGGTCCCGACTCCCAATGTCTCCATGGTTGACCTGGTTTTCGAAAGTGAAAAGCCGGCGACCGCCGAGGCCATCAACGAGGCTTTCCGCCAGGCTGCGGCCGGCGAACTCAAGGGGATCCTGGCGGTTTCCGATGAGCCCCTGGTGTCGATCGATTTCAATCATAATTCCCACTCGTCAATCATAGATGCTCCCCTGACCAATGTCATCGGCGAGACCATGGTTAAAATCATGGCCTGGTATGATAACGAATGGGGCTATGCCAACCGGCTCAATGATCTGACCTGTTACGTGGCCGAAAAGACCGGACTTGTTTAATCCGCCCCGGGCCAGGATCCTCCCTTGCCGGGGGGGCTAGGCCGGGATTGTCGTGGGAGATGAAATGAGCGTACGCTATATTGATCAGGTTGAGGATGGTTTTTACGACGGCAAGAAAGTCTTGATGCGGGTCGATTTCAACGTACCGATGGATGACAGCGGCAATATCACCGATGATGTCCGTATCCGTCGGGTTTTGAAGAGTATCAATTTTCTGCTCGATGAAAATGCCGTGATCGTTCTGGCTACCCACATGGGCCGGCCCAAAGGCAAAGTGGTTAAAAAGTATACCTTGGAGCCGGTGGCCAAACGTCTGGGCCGTCTCCTGAAGAAGGAGGTGCTTTTTCTCAACGACTGCATCGGGGAGGAGGTCAAACAGACGATCGCCGCAGCTGAGCCGGGCACCGTCATCATGCTTGAGAACCTGCGTTTTCATCCCGGCGAGACCAAGAACGATCCCGAGTTCGCCCGGGCTCTGGCCGAGGGCATCGATATCTATGTCAACAATGCTTTCGCTACCGCTCACCGGGCTCATGCCTCGGTAGTCGGAGTCACCAAGTTCGTTCCGGTCTGCCTGGGCGGTTTTCTGATGCGGGAAGAGCTCGAATATTTTGCCCGGGCCCTGGAAAACCCGTTACGGCCGCTGACTGCGATCATCGGTGGCGCCAAGGTGTCCAGTAAGTTGCCGGTGATCAAAAACCTGCTCAACAAGGTCGACCGGATAATCGTCGGTGGTGCCATGGCGTTTACTTTTCTCAAGGGCCAGGGGTTCGGCTTGGGGAAATCGATGATCGAAGAGGATATGATCGAACAGGCCCGGGCCACATTCGATGAAGCGATCGGCCGCGGGGTTCGCTTCTACCTGCCGGTAGACTGCGTTGCCGCTCCGAAGATCGCGGCTGAGGTGGAAACCAAGGTGGTTCCCGTCCAGGAAATCCCGAAAGAGTGGATGGGGCTTGATATCGGGCCGGCATCGGCGACGCTGTTCAACGAGGTCATCCAGGATTCCCGCACCATTATCTGGAACGGACCGATGGGAGTTTTCGAGATCCCCCTGTTCAGCCGTGGTACCCTGGGAATGGTCCACAATGTCGCCAGCACCTACGCTCTGACCATTGTCGGTGGCGGGGATACCGATGTTGCCATTCACAAGGCCGGTGAGGTCGATCGCATCTCCTATATCTCCACCGGTGGCGGGGCGTTCCTGGAATTGATGGAGGGTAAGGTCCTGCCTGCGGTCAAGGCTCTTGAAGAGTGCTGTAAAAAATTTTCCGAGAGTGAAGCATGACACGGAGTTCACAGATTATTGCCGGCAACTGGAAGATGAACCTGACCCTGAGCCAGGGACGGGAGTTCGTAGCCACTCTGAAATCATATCTTGAAAAAGGGAGTGTCTCTCGCAGGGTGCTTCTGGCACCCAATTTCACCCTCCTGGCGGAATTGGCCGGGCTCTGTGCCGGAAGCGGGATCATGCTGGCGGCCCAGAACTGTGCTCCTCAGGAGAGCGGCGCTTTTACCGGTGAGACCTCGGTGGCGATGCTCAAGGATGCAGGTGCCAGCCATGTGCTGGTCGGCCACTCGGAGCGGCGCCAGATCTTCGGAGAAGATGATTCCCTTCTGTGTGCCAAGCTCGGAGCGGTCGCCCGGGCTGGTTTGGTGCCGATTCTCTGTGTCGGGGAAACCCTTGAACAGCGTCGTGAAGGGCGGGCACTGGAGATTGTCATCAGCCAGTTGCAGGCCGATCTTGTCGAGTTTACGGAAGGGGAGTTGATCGTCGCCTATGAACCGGTCTGGGCGATCGGTACCGGTCAGACCGCGACTCCGGCCGATGCCTCCGATATGCATGCCGGAATCCGGGAATTTTTGCTGGAGCGCTTCGCTTTTGGCCGGGAAATTCCGATTCTTTACGGCGGCAGCGCCAAACCGGACAATGCTGCCGAGCTGCTGGCCCAGCCCGAGATCAACGGACTCCTGGTTGGAGGAGCTTCACTGCGGCCGGAAACGTTCTGGCAGATCATTACGGCCTGAACCTGTTGATTAGGGGTGTTTTTTCAGCTGATCACACCGGTACCAAATGTTGGTTTCCGGGGCTGTTCCTTACTTTTACTTGACATTACCACGACTTGTTGGTAAAGGGCCTCTTCTCTGTGAAAATGGTAGTGAATACTTTTTGTATAAGATTGATTGGAGACGTAACTTGACCACCTTGATAATTGCGGTTCATATCATTGTCTGCCTGGTGCTGATTGTTGTCATCCTCTTGCAGTCCGGCAGTGCCGGGGGCATGGGTGCGGCCTTTGGCGGTGGCAGCAGCCAGACTCTCTTCGGAGGAACCGGTTCGACCAAGTTCTTTACTCGCCTGACGGCGATTTTCGCCGCTCTGTTCATGATCACCTCGCTCTCCCTGACTATCATGTCAGCCCACCGGGCCAAAGGTACGGTCATGCAGGGGTATACCCCGCCCCCGGTACAAGCCCCGGCTCAGAAAGCGGTTCCCGCAGATAAAGCTCCGGCCCCGGCCGCCGCAAGTGAGAAGCCGGCGCCGAAACCGGAGGCCGCTGCCGCACCGGCGAGTGAACCGGCGCCAGCAACTGCCGGAGAAAAGAAGCATACCGAGTAAATTCCAGTTCTTAGTTGTGCAGTTACAGTTTGCTCTGAAGGGCTTTCGTTGACCGACGAAAGCCCTTTTTTTGTGATGATGGGGGGGAAGGTTGACGACGGCTGCAAGTCGTGAGCACGGCTGGGGAGGTCCGTGTTCGCACCTTGAAATCCTGTCTTGCCGCTGGTCGTGTAGCAGATTCTTTTCGCTTTTTCTTCCTTTGGTACATGGTTTGCTGTAAAAAATTAGATTTCGTTAACGCTGGTGCTTTTCCGGATATCCGCGGAATTAATAATGGTGTCGGTTACAACTCTGAAAGGTCAATGAAAATATTGTTATTGCCTGGAAATATTGACTAACTGGTTGACATATCGATGTTTCATTGTTATGGATAATTAATTAAAAAGCTGTTTTTCTTGGCAAAAAAGAAATTGTTCGACCAGGACAGGGGAGGAACTAGGACGATGAAATTGAAATATGTGTCAGTTGCCGTGGTTATGCTGATATTGCTGGCCGGCTGTGGTCAGGTGACCAAGGAGACCGTTAGTCCGGTTCCTGTCGACAAAATCAAGGCTTCAGGTAAATCGGTAGTGATCATGCCGTTTGCCGACTATACCCCGGATTCCAGTCCAGATCTCTACTGGCGTCGCAACCTTCTGGTCATGGAATCCCTGGAAGATGAGTTCGCTCGTTATGGATTGATGACGGCCCCCGAAGAGGATGTTGTCGGATACCTGATGGACGAGCATATCATCGAGCCACCCGAGACCTTTTTTGCCGAAACCCCGAGTAACAATTACATGCATTCCGAGATTGCCAGCGGGGGGTGGTCCGAGGAGATGGTCCAGGAACTGAAATACGCTATCACCCGCAATGAAAGTATTGAAAAAAAAGTGAATAAGCAGGCGGACACGGGTGGTGGCAGTCCCCGGAGTATCTCCCTGACCAGTCAGGAGATTACCCGCATCGGTGATCGTTTCGGTGCCGACTACATCGTCCGCGGGCGCCTGATCGAATTCGAGAGAGGAGCGGCCAAGGATGATTTCAACCCCTTCCATATCGGGGTCCTGCCCTTCGTTTTCAACTCCAGCCAGCGGATGCTCTTCGGCTTGGCCAAATCAGAAAATTACGAGATGATGGATAAAATGGCGATCGGTGGAATCGCCGGTCTGGCAGTCGGTAGCGCCAATCACAACTTCCCCTTTGACGAGAGCAAGGATACCGAGACCAGCGGACATCCCCTGTTCGGCCCCACGGTAACCGATACCACCGACTACCATGCTCTGAATACTGCTCTCTGGGGTGCTGCCGGTACCGGACTCGCCTATCTTGCCCATAACGGCGGCAAGGTGCCGCGAGCCGTGGTCCAGATCCGGATCATGGTCCAGGACGCCAGGACCGGGCGGCTTTTGTGGAGCAACCGCTCCGAGGTTGAGGTGATCCCGGAAAGCATCTACGCTGAGCAGGAGTATCGCAAACTGGTGGCCAAAGCTATTCGCCGGGCCACCGGCAGTCTTGTTTCGAGTTTTATCGCTACGGTCGAAAGCGACCTGATGAATGATCCGGTACCGGTGTCGGCGGGAACCGGAAGCAATTCCTGAATCTGAACCGGACAGCTGAGCAAGCGAAAATTCTCATGAACCTGAGAGGGGGAAATATGAAGATCGAAAATACCACCAGTTCCAAACCGGATTGTAGCAACAGGAAGGCTGGACCGCAGGCGGCTGCGGTAAATCCGGCTCCGGTAGGGTTGGTGCTCGGTTGTTTGTTGGCTTTGCTGCTTCTGTTTCCCTCTATTTCCCGGGCTGCGGTGAGCTTTTCTCCAACCTCGGCCGATTTTGCTAACTGCCATGTCTATGCTTCGAAAAAAATAGGCATAACCATAAGAAACAGCGGCCCCAATGCCGTAACCATTACCGGTACCAATGGTCCCAACCTTGATTTCTCAACCGATATAGCCAAGATTATTAATATCCCCGCGGGTGGGAGTGAAAGGTTTTTCGTAACATTCAACCCTCAAAAAGCGCAATATTATGAGGACGCTCTGCATGTAACTTTTCACGATGATGTGACGGATGAGACGACTACGAAAAGTGTGAAGCTCATGGGCTCCGGGGTTTTCGGAGTCAATAATTTCATCAGTGTTGCCAGCAGCCTCAACTTTGGCGACTGTGTAATCGAGAATCAGAAAAAATCGCTTCTGCGTTTTTTCAATAATAGTGAGAATGATGTTCAAATAGAGGGCCAGGCACTTCCCAATGGTGCTCCTTTTGAAGCTGACCTGAAAGGCAAAACCATACCCGCGCATGGGATGCTGGATGTCGTAGTGACATTCAAACCAACCTCGATTCAGGACTTTCGGGCGACTCTGCAGGTTCTGTATGGTAGCTATGTACCCAGTTCCAATATCGTTCTGACCGGTAGCGGGGTCTATGATACCGAGGGTGTACTGGAAACCCCGAGTCGGGTAGATTTCGGTTCCTGCAATATCGGTCGGACCAAGAAGGCAGTCCTGCTGTTTGTCAACCGGGGCAGTGTGGATATTGAGATCCAGAGCGTCTACCTGCCATATGAAGGGATATTCTCAGAAATTTCGGGCACCATCCCCGCTTTCGAAAGTAAGGAGTTTTTGATCGAGTTTACTCCCAATTCACTCCAGTCCTTCAGTACCGTAATGCGGGTTATTTATAAAAACGGTGTACCTGCATCCACGATCACCCTGACCGGTACCGGGGCAGCCGATCCCGAAGTGGCCGTGGCTCCCAGTTTCATACAATTTGGCAAACTGGGAGTGGGAATGACGCGAACCGAAACTGTGGTCCTGTCCAACAAAGGAGATGTACCGGTCGATATCCGCACAGTAGAGGTTCTGCCGAGTGGTATGTTTACGGTTTCGGGAATTGGTCCCGGCACTCTGGCGGTAGGCGAAAGCCAGGTCGGGACCGTGACCTTTAACCCGGCGGCTGCGGGCTCTTTTTCCGCTCTTTTACGGATTGTTTTCGATAACAGTCTCGATCCTTCTCCCGATGGTGGCTTGGCTCCTTTTGAAATCCAGCTGGAAGGTAGTGCCGCCGAGGTTCTCTTTTCACCTGAAACCCTCGATTTTTCCGGTAGCCTGGTCGGTGAACCGGTCACCCGGGAAGTAACGATCACCAACTCCTCAGATCAGGATTTGCAGGTCATGAGTGTGGCTACCGGGACGGCCGATTTTACTTTTACCGGAATCGTGGTCGGAGACATAATTTCGTCTAAGGCGGCGCAAACCTGCATGATAACTTTCAATTCCAATAATTCGGGATTGTCTACGGATGAGTTCGTGATAAACCTTGCCCCGGTTCAAGAGGCGAGCATTCCCGAGAATGAAGTCGATATGGGAACCAGGTATTCGGTTCCCTTGCAGGCGATTCCCAACGTGGATTTCACTCCGACTGAGTACGATACCTTTACCGCCGACCGTAATTACCGGCTTTCCATCAGCGCTTCTAACGGTAAAGCCGGGCAGCTCTATGTTCTTATGTCTCATGCCCCCCTTTCCAATGGTGCTGTCTACGCCGTCGCGGCTGACGGAACCCTCCATCCTTTTCCCTACCAGTCGACCAGTGGCTGGCAGGATCTCTGGTACCAGAAAGGAACGGCCCCGGGTACGATTGTTGACTTGAGTACAGTGGATCTGCGGTCTCTGGGGTGTGACCAGTGCCAGGGCCCGGAAGGGGAAGAGGAATTTAATTTCGGAGACATAGTCATTACCCATCCGCTTGAAAATTTTAATAACGCTTCCGAATTCAAATATATGAGCGGAGTCCTTTTCATGGCGACATATGTCAAGGATCCCTTGAGTTCCACAGGCAAAACATTTGATTTCAACCAGGGACTGCTCGAGGTCCAGACTCTGAATATCAACTCCTTGGCCGGTACCTGGCGGGTTACTTCACGTTACTATGACGTAGACCGGGTTCACCCCGGTTTGCTGGTCGTCAATGAAAATGATGGCCAGATCAGCGCCCACTGGCCGCCTTATCCGGTCAACATCGGTTACATGCCGAATGAGTCGGCCTACGAGATCAGTTTCACCTATGGAGGGTACGACTACCGTTACCGGATCAACAAACTGACGGGCAACAGTTTTGCAGGCAGCTATACTTGTTATTACAAGGGGCAGGTCGTGACTGAAGATCAGCCGGTTAGCGGAGTGCGGGTGAAGTAAATCCTTTTAGCTCTCCTCCCCATTCATAAAAAAGGGACGCCGGTATCGGCGCCCCTTTTTTTGTGTGTATATCAGCGGTCAGGGAGGGGCACACATGGGGGGGGAAGCGGTGCGAGTCTCTACAAATATAAAATTTGACCCCAGCGAGAGGATGGAGCAGGGAGATACCAGTCTCGGCTTGGTTGATTTGATCCATATCTGGTTATGGGATCCAGGTTTACCATTCTTCTTTTTATAGGAGGGGACGAAACCTGGACAAAAAAAGAAGAGGGAACCAGCTTTTTGGCTGTAGTCCCCTCTTCTTTTAGTCGGAAATCTATTACGGTACTACTTGATCAGCCTGGGAGT
>JAADEO010000237.1 GCA_013153415.1 Deltaproteobacteria bacterium | reverse complement strand
TCCCGTTTTTAGCGCAATGTTCAGTTTTAATATTTTTGCAAATGCAGAAAGCCGGTATTATCCGCTGCTGTCTGCATGCTGATTGCTATTGACAGAGGGCGGCCAGGCAGTCGAGAACCCTGCCGTCGCTCAGGCGGCTGGTGTTGACGACCACATCGTAAAGTTTGGGATCATCCCAGTCGGCGTTGAAATAGAACTTGATATATTCGCGACTTCTCTTGTCCATCTCCTCGATCAGTTTGCGGGCTTCGGATTCACTGAGGTCGGGATTATCGACCTGGAGCCGGGCGATGCGGTCGTTCATCAGGGCGATAATGCGGATGTTGATGACGCCTGGCTGATTGTTGAGGATGCACTGGCCGCCACGACCGACGATGATTACATTGGAGCGCTGGCTCAACTCGGAAATGACCTTGCAGATCATCTCCCGGTAGATATCGCTGTCGATCCAACCCTGGGTATCGAAGGAGTAGGGGATCTTGTCCCGCTCGTCATAGCTGGTTTCAACCTCCGGCTCGCTGTCGTCCGGTTTCCCTTTTTTGAAGATGTCGAGGTCGATGATGCGGGAAAGGTAAGCCCGGAAATTGACATGCGCCTCTTCCTCGAAATCGCTGGCTTCCTGGTGGGAAACCCGGGCCCGTTCCGCTATCTCCTTGACGATTTCCTTGTCGAAATAGTCGTAACCCAATTTTTCGGCAAGGTTTCTGGCAATTTCCAGCCCCCCCGAAGCGAATTCCTTGGAAATCGTGATGACCGCCATCGACTACTCCTGTCAAGTTAAGAGAATTCATTTGCGGAGAGATGAAAAAGACTGTGATTCTCTCCGGTTAAGAGAGCGAAAAGAGGAATGCCCACTCTCCCCGCCAGGCTGTTCCGCCTACATAATCAATTTTTTTTACCATGTCAAACCAAAATAATAGATCTCCGGGGGCGGGGAATACCGGTTCGTGACTGTCAGGCTGGTCTCGGGACAAAAGGTATTTGGGGTAGACATCGGGGCGGCAAATTGCTATATCCCGGCCCGGTGGAAAAGCCCGGATCATGATTTTGTGCGATTGCCGGGATGGTGTCCATTCAAGTATATTTGGTGGCAAGGAACCAGTGATGCTGATAGAAAAATTCATGACCAGATATTTGCGTTACCAGAATCGCAATTATCTTACCTTCAACGAAGTCGCACCCAAGGAGATGCCCCGGGGGCACGAGGACAGGGAGTATCTCCTCTATGTCCACATCCCGTTCTGCGAAGAACTCTGCCCCTATTGCTCTTTCAACCGTTACAAGTTCCAGGAGAACCGGGCGGCACGCTATTTCAAAGCCCTGCGTCGGGAGATCGAACTCTACGGGGAACGGGGGTTCAAGTGTACCGGGGTCTATGTCGGCGGGGGGACTCCGACGGTAATGCCGGACGAACTGGCCGCCACCCTGAACCTGATTCGCGATACCTTCCCGGTGCGTGAAATCTCGGTCGAGACCAATCCCAACCACTTGACCGATGCGATTGTCGGTACCTTGTTAGAGGCTGGAGTCAACCGTCTTTCGGTCGGGGTCCAGAGTTTCGACGACGAGTTGCTCAAAGCCATGGAGCGTTACCATAAATATGGCAGCGGCGCCGCCATCGAGGCCTCACTGAAACGTTATACCGGCCAGTTCGACACCCTCAATGTCGACATGATCTTCAATTTCCCGCTCCAGAGCCTGGCCTCCCTCCAACGCGATCTGGAGATTATAAAGGCCATTCCCGCGGACCAGGTTACCTTCTATCCCCTGATGGTCTCGACTGCAACCGAGAAGATTATCAGCAAAACCCTGGGCAAGGTCGATTATACCCGGGAGAAACTCTATTACCAGGAGATTTTTAGCCGTCTCAAAAGCGATTACCGGCCCGGATCGGCCTGGTGCTTCTCCCGTCAGGCGGCGATGATCGATGAATATATCGTTGATTACGATGAATATCTGGGTGTCGGCAGCGGTTCTTTCAGCTACCTGGGGGGGCGCATCATGGCCAATACCTTCGCCGTGGAGGAGTATTGCGCCAAACTCGAGGCGGATCGTTCGGCGATTGCTTTCAGCAAGGATTTCTCGATGCTCGAGCAGATGCGTTACGATTTCATGATCAAGCTTTTCGGCACCAGCATCGACATGGCCGCGATCCGGCGCCGTTACGGGCAGCTTTTCACCGAAGCGTTATGGAAGGAGCTGCTGCTGTTCAAAGGACTCAAGGCCCTGGAGATGGATGGTGACCGATTGCGGTTGACGGAGAAGGGCTACTATTACTGGGTGATCATGATGCGGGAATTTTTCATCGGGGTCAACAATTTCCGGGATATCTGCCGGTCCCAGGTAAAAAATCAGCCGGACGGAGAATAGGTGAGCGATGAGTGACCGGAATCGCAGCGGGCTGCAACAGCTTCTGGCGCAGTTGCCGGCCGTCGACGAACTTCTGCACGAGGCCGCCCGGCGGGGCTTGACCGACCTCTATCCCCGTTCCCTGATCGGTGATTTCATCCGGGCCCGTCTGGCTGAAATCAAAGAGGAGATCATCGGTCGCCAGACCGGGGGAGAAGAGATTTTCCCGGCCGGATCCTTCTGGGCCGCGGTCGAGCGTGATCTGGCCGCAGAACTTTCTCCCCGGCTCCGGGAGGTGATCAACGCGACCGGGGTGGTCATCCATACCAATCTGGGGCGTTCACCCTTGCCGGATGCCGCCGTGGCCCGGGTTGCGGCCGTGGCCGGGGGGTATTCCAATCTCGAATACGATCTCGACAGCGGTCGCCGCAGTATCCGCTATGCCAATGTCGAAGAACTCCTCTGTCGGCTCAGCGGGGCCGAGGCGGCGATGGTCGTCAATAACAACGCCGGAGCCGTGCTCCTGGCCCTTTCGGCTCTGGCCGCGGGCCGGGAAGTGGTGGTTTCCCGAGGGGAGCTGGTCGAGATCGGCGGCGCTTTCCGGATCCCGGAGATCGTGGTCCAGGGCGGGGCCATCTTGAAGGAGGTCGGGGCCACCAACCGGACCCACCTTGCCGATTATGAAACGGTCATCGGCGAGGAGACCGCCCTGCTGCTCAAGGTTCATACCAGCAACTATCGGATCAGCGGTTTCAGTGGTTGTCCCGAAACCCGGGAACTGGTAGCCCTGGCCCGGCGCCATGGCATCCCGGTGATCGAGGATCTCGGCAGCGGCAACCTGCTCGACTTGCGGGCCTACGGTCTGCCGGGAGAGCCGACCGTGGGCGAGGTGATAAGCAACGGTGTCGATCTTGCCACCTTCAGTGGCGACAAGCTTCTGGGTGGCCCCCAGGCCGGGATCATCGTCGGTCGTCGGGAACTGGTGGAAAAACTGAAGAAACACCCTTTGAACCGGGCTTTGCGAATCGACAAGATGACCCTGGCGGCACTCGAGGCCACGCTGAAATGTTTTCTCGATCCCCGCCAGGCCGTGGCCGAGGTGCCGACCCTGCGGATGCTGACCATGGGGACTGATGAATTGCGGAAGCGGGCTCGCCGGCTGCGTCGCCTGATCCGGCGCCAGACCGGAGAACTGACCGGTTTGGAAATGAGAATTGCTCCCGAGGTTTCGAGAGCCGGTGGCGGTGCCCTGCCGATGGTGGCCCTGCCGACCGTCGCCCTGTTCCTGCGTTTTGCCGGCAAAAGCCCGGTCCGCTTGGAGAAGGCTTTGCGACAGCGCTCTGTGCCGGTGATCGTCCGGATCGTCGATGACTGGCTGGTTTTCGATCCCCGGACCCTGCTCGAGAATGATTTCAATGAGATCGCGGTTGCCTGCCGGGAGCTGTTCGAAACCTGATGGAAGCGGTGCGGTTTCCAAGTTCAGGCGGCATCTGCCGCATCCGGCGAAACCGGTCGCTTCCGTGGTGGCTGCTGGTCGCTGTTCTGGCGTTGCTCTGTTGCGGTCCGGCGGCGGCCGCCGCCCCCCGGCCCCGGGCCGTTATCCGGGTGCGCAAAGCCAATGTCCGCAAGGCCCCCGACAAACACAGTCGGAGGCTTTTTTCGTTACGGAGAAAAGCTTCGATCACCATTCTGCGGGAACAGGGAGACTGGTATTACATCGTCGATAAACGGGGGCGCAAAGGCTGGCTTTTCGGCTCCCTCTGCCGTCTGGTCCGGCCTCGGAAACAACCACCAGAGATCGAGTTTCTCAGCAACGGGCTCAATCGTTCTCAGGAGAAGTTTTTTCTGGGACTGGTTGGCTACCTGCGGAAAAAACTGGCCGCGCCGCAGCGGCGGCGGCTGGTTTTCGAGGTTTCGCGTCTTGAGCATGAAAAGGGGGTTGCGGCTTCCGGAAAAGGGGAGCGGGTCTCCTGGCTGCTGCTTCTCCAGGTTCCTTTCAGCCGCGCCAGCTACGCGGAGCTTCGGGACCGGAAACTGGAAACCGGGGTGATCGATCTGCTTCCCTACCAAGCCTTTCTCGGTGCCTTGCTGGATTGCCGGGATCGGCTGCTGACCGAAATGGAGAAAGATCGCGAATTGTGGCCGTCTGTCCGTAATGGTTTATCCCCGGTCGAGGTCATGGTCCTGCTCAAGGGCGAAAATGGAGACCAGGTGGGAATCGGCGGTTTCCGCAAACACGGCCTGCCGGTGTTCAATGACTTCATTGTTTTGCAGATACACGGTTTCAGGCGCTTCTCTCTGGCGGCAACAATTCCGGCCAATGTTACCGATTTCAATCTTTTCACCCTTCCGTCGCCCTTTCTGCCGGACGGCAGTCGTTCCCCGGCGGCCCTGGCCTATGATTTTTTCGGTTTGGCCTATTGAACCGCGTCAGTCCTCTGGCTTTCGGGCCGGCGCAGCGGGATGATCCGCCAGTTTGGGCTTGACAGCGGCCGTACACTTTAACTATAGGGGGGAGTTTTCGCCCGGAATCCGGCCCGGTTTTCGCCTTTGGAGAGACCGGTAGAGTTTTCGTCGATCAGCGCCGTTTTTCGGTTGAACGATTGCAGATGTCGCAGTGCTCAGGGAAAAATCAATATGATTTCCCGCATTTTTGCGTAGCTCGTGATTTTTTGAGCAATCGTCCATCTTTGTTTTGACGGTTGGTCGGGTTCCAGCACCGGCCAGCGTTTTTTTGAAACCGCAAGTCTGTCTAGGTGACAGTCAGTCCATTATTCAATTTCTCAAGGAGTTTGACAATGCAGAAACAGTATCTTCTGGCCCCGGGGCCGACCCCCGTACCGCCGCGGGTTCTGCAGGCCATGGCCCTGCCGATCGTTCACCACCGGGCTCCGGCCTACAAGGAGATTTTCGCCGAGGTCCGGGAGGGTCTTAAATATCTTTTTCAGACCAGTCAAGAGGTTCTGGTTTTCGCCTCCTCCGGCACCGGAGCGATGGAAGGTACGATCGTCAACCTGTTCTCGCCAGGCGACAAGGTGATCGCCGTCCGGGGCGGGAAATTCGGTGAACGCTGGTCCGATCTTGGAAAGATCTACGGCCTGAATGTGATCGATCTCGATGTCGAATGGGGCCAGGCCGTCAAGAGCGCCGATATCGCCGCGATCCTCGAGCGGGAGGGCGATGTCAAGGCGGTATTGATGCAGGCCAGCGAGACCTCGACCGGGGTCATGCATCCGGTCAAGGAGGTGGCCGACCTGTTGCGGGGTAAAGATGATACGATCCTGGTGGTCGACGCCATTACCGGGGTCGGGGTTTTCCCGCTGCCGATGGATGAGTGGGGGTTGGATGTGGTGGTCACCGGTTCCCAGAAAGCCCTGATGCTGCCGCCGGGGCTGGCTTTCGCTGCGGTCAGCGACAAGGCCTGGAAGTTCAATGAGCGTTCGACCCTGCCGCGCTATTACTTCGATTTCGCCAAGGAGCTCAAGAATGCTCAGAAGGGGCAGAATGCCTACACTCCGGCGGTCTCCCTGATCGTCGGTCTGCGTGAAGTTCTGCGCATGGTCAAGGAGGAGACCCTGGAAGGGGTCCACGCCCGCCACGCCCGGCTGGCCGACGCCATGCGGGCCGGGGTCGAGGCCCTGGGACTCGAGCTTTTCGCTCCCGATGCTCCTTCCAACGCGGTGACTGCAGTCCGCGCCCCGGCCGGAATCGACGGCCAGGATGTGGTCAAGGTCCTGCGCGGCCGGGGAGTCACCATCGCCGGCGGCCAGGACCATGTCAAAGGCAAGATCTTCCGTCTCGCCCATCTCGGCTATGCCGGGGATTTCGATGTCCTGACCGGTCTCGCGGCTCTGGAGATGGCCCTAAACGAACTGGGCTACGATCTTGCTGGTCGCAGCGGGGTCCGGGCGGCGCAGGAGCTGCTGAAATAGATCCACTTGTTTGGTGGGTTTGATCGAATAAACAGTTGCCATCCGGTTCTATCCCGGGTGGAGAGATTTTCGTGCCGGGCTGATCCGGCGCCGGGGGTTTGAAATTGAGTAAATACAAGGTTCTTATCAGTGACAAGATGTCTCCCAAGGGCATCGAGATGTTCTCCCGTTACGAAGACATCGAGGTCGATGTCAAGGTCGGAATGACGCCCGAGGAGCTGATCGCGGTGATCGGCGAATATGATGGTCTCGCGATCCGCAGCGCCACCAAGGTGACGGCCGACGTGATCGCCGCGGCCGACCGTCTGAAAGTCGTCGGCCGGGCCGGGATCGGGGTCGACAATGTCGATATCCCGGCGGCCACGGCCCGCGGTATCGTGGTCATGAATACTCCCAAGGGCAACACCATCACCACAGCCGAACATACGATTTCGATGATGCTGGCCCTAAGCCGCAACATTCCCCAGGCGACCGCCTCGATGAAGGCCGGCAAGTGGGAGAAGAGCAAGTTCATGGGCAAGGAGCTCTTCAACAAGGTGCTGGGGGTTGTCGGTCTCGGCAATATCGGCACCATCGTCGCCGACCGGGCCCAGGGTCTGAAGATGAAGGTGATCGCTTTCGACCCCTTCATTTCCGAGGAAAAAGCCGCCAGCCTCGATATCGAGCTGGTTTCCCTGGAAGAGCTTTTCCGCCGGGCCGATTATATCTCGGTGCATACGCCGATGACCAAGGATACCCGCCACATGATCAATCACGAGAGTTTCGCGATCATGAAGGACAGCGTCCGGATCATCAACTGCGCCCGGGGCGGGATCGTCAAGGAGGACGATCTCTATGAAGCCCTGCGCGACGGGGTGGTGGCCGGGGCCGCCTTCGATGTCTTCGAAAAAGAACCGCCGGATGCCGATCATCCCCTTTTCACTCTCGATAATTTCATCTGCACCCCGCATCTCGGGGCTTCGACCGACGAGGCCCAGGTCAATGTCGCCGTGGCCGTGGCCGAACAGATCGCCGACTACCTCTGCGAAGGGACGATCGTTAACGCCCTGAACGTTCCCAGCGTCAGCGCCGAGGTCCTCAAGGGCATCGGTCCCTACCTGACCCTGGCCGAGAAGATGGGGCGTTTCTATACTCAGCTCTGCAGCGGCGACCAGTGCGGTCTGAGCGAAGTGCGGATCGAATACAAGGGCAAGGTGGCCGAGCACGACACCAAACCGATCACCACCTCCCTGCTCAAGGGTATCCTGACCCCGATGGTCGGCGAGATGGTCAACTTCGTCAACGCTCCGACCATCGCCAAGGAGCGCGGCATCAGCGTGCTCGAGGCCAAGACCGAGGAGGCCGGCAACTTCTCCAGCATGATCCTGTTGGCCGGCAAAAGCGGCGAACTCGAATATGAGATTTCCGGCGCCCTTTTCGGCAAGGTCGAACCCCGGATCGTCAAGGTCAACCAGTTCGAACTCGATGCCATTCCCGAAGGGCACCTGCTGGTCATCTATGCCCACGACAAGCCCGGGGTCATCGGTTCGATCGGTTCCTATCTCGGCCAGAACGATATCAATATCGGGCGCATGCAGTTCGGTCGCGACGGGATCGGCGGCATGTCGCTGTCGATGGTCCAGATCGACGGCTCGATCGCCAAGGAGGTGCTGGACGGGCTCTGCCAGCTCCCCAACATCGTTTCGGTCAAAGAGATATATCTCTAGTCTAATGCGGAAAATCACTTCCGCGCGACCCGAACGCGGCCTTACGGCCCGCAA
>JAADEO010000110.1 GCA_013153415.1 Deltaproteobacteria bacterium | reverse complement strand
ATGGAAAGACGGAAACCCGGCAAGCCGCTGCTGAGCGCCCGCCAGGTCAGCAGATCTTTGGGTGGTAGGACTGTTTTGAAGAAGGCCTCTCTGGAGGTGTGGGCCGGAGAAGTGGTAGCTCTGATCGGTCCCGACGGGGCCGGAAAAACCACTTTGCTCGATTGTCTGAATGCGGTTGTTGAACCGACCTCCGGCGAGGTTGTTTTTGCCGGCCGGTCTCTGACCCGCATCGTCAGTCCGGCGGCGGCTGCTCTGATCCGTCAGGGAGCCCGCTTTTTTGTTCTGATCTCTTTTCTCTGGTTCCTGTTGGCTCTGGGAGCTGTCGGCCGGGAGAATTTCTTGCGGCCCGAAATCTGCCTGGGGCTTGCGCTTCTGTTCCTGTTTCGGGTTTGGCTGTTTCGGCCCCTGGCCCGCTGTCGTTCCTGGAGCCTTTCGCTGTTGCGGCTTTTTGTTTTCTCTGACGCTGTTTGTGCCGCAATCTGGCTCTGGCGGAGTGCCGATTTCTCCGGGGTCGATTTTTTCGGTCTTTTTCCTTTTTACCCTCTGCTGGTACCGGGTTGTCTGGTCTTGCTTGCGGCCGCTCCGGTCCTCTTTTTCCTCTTTGCTCTTCCCCGGACCAGGGAGGCTTTCGGACACCGTCTTCGGGCCGATACTGCCGCTCGGATGGGTCTGGGCCGAACGTTTCAGGAACTGCGTCTTTTCTCCTCGCTTTCAGTCCTGGACAATGTTAGAGTCGGTCGTCACAGCCGCACCCGAGCCAACTTTCTCAGTTGGCTTTTAGGCTTGCCGGGGGCTCGGCGGGAGGAGGAAGATACGACCGAAAAAGCCGCCGCGCTGCTGCGTTTTACAGGGCTGGAAAAGTTCTCGAAGATCCGGGCCGGAAAGCTCTCGCATGCCAACCGCCGGCGTCTTGAAATCGCCCGGGCCCTGGCCATCGAACCCGCCCTGCTTCTGCTGGATGAACCGGCGGCGGGTATGAACCGGAGTGAAAAGGAGGAACTGGTTGTTCTGATCCGGCGGATCCGCGAGGCCGGGATTGCCGTGTTGTTGGTCGAACATGATATGGCAATGGTTACGCATCTGGCTGACCATGTCTATGTTCTTGATGGCGGCGAGGTGATCGCTTCCGGAAAACCGGAGGCCGTGCGCCATGACCCCGGAGTTATCGAAGCCTGCCTTGGAGCCCGGCATGCCACTGCTGAAACTTGAAAACATCCATGCCGGTTACGGCAGTGTCGAAGTCCTCAAGGGTATCGGCCTGGAACTTTATGAGGGGGAGATCCGGACCCTGATCGGCAGCAGTGGGTCCGGGAAATCGACCACGCTGATGGTCATCAGCGGCCTGCTTCCTTACCGGCGTGGCAAGGTCGTCTATCGGGATGCGCTCCTGGCCGGTCGCTCTCCGGAGGATATCGTTCGAGCCGGTCTCTGCCAGGTGCCGGAGGGACAGCGCATCTTTCCCGCTTTCACGGTCGCCGAGAATCTGGCGATGGGTGCTTACGTACGCCGCGACCGGATTGCCGTAGCCCATGATCTGGAGATGGTGTACGAGCTTTTTCCGCTCCTGGCCCGACATCGTCGGGAGCCCGGCGGCCTGTTGCCGGACTACGGGCAGCGAATGCTGGCCCTGGGCCGGGCCCTGATGTCGCGGCCCAGAGTCTTGTTGCTGGATGAGCCGGTACAGGGACTGGCGCCGCTGCTGACTGAGAAAATCTTCGCCATCATCGAAAAGATCGCCGGTGAGGGCATAACCATTCTGCTCGTCGAGCAGAATTCCCACGCTGCCCTCAACCTGGCTGATTACGGCTATGTCATGGAGGAGGGAAAGATCGTTTTCGCGGCCCCGGCGGCCGAACTCCTGCGGAATGAGCAGGTCAGAAGGATCTATTTGGATGAATAGTCGTCTCCTGTCGACAACGGGTCGCGCAGTCGCGGTTTCGCAGGCGCGGCCCGTAAATCTTAGCGAACAACCGAGGTGAGAGTAATGGCTGAAAGAATCAAGTGGCGGGTGGAGAAAAGCTGGCCGGCCGACGGGCCCGGGCTTAAAACCTTTTTTCTTGCCGATGAGCGTGCGTTTTTCCGGGCCGGGTCCGGACGGGATGAGAAACTTGAAGTCTACCGTCAGCGGAAACTCGATAAAAGCCTTTTCCTGGGCGGTGCCGAACTGGAAGCCGGGGATCTTTTCGTGCCGCTGACCCAGTTCAAGCGGCTCAATGTCTGGGAAGCGGTCAAATGCGCCGCTCTCGAGGGTTTCAACCAGGCCAAATCTTTGCAAATATCTCCCCTGGTTCTGGTTCTCGACGGAGACGGGGCGGCCGGTTTTCATAAAAAAGCCCTGGAGGGTGTGATCCTCGGGGCCTATGCTTACGAACGTTTCAAAAGAAAGGATCCGGAGAAAGCCGCTGACGGGTTTACGCCCGAGGTCATTCTGGTTGCCGGTGATCTTGATCCCGAGGTTCTGAGCGCGGAGTTGCAGCGTATCGAGACGGTCTGCCTGTGCGTCAACCGGGTCCGGGATCTGGTCAACCATCCGCCGGCCTTTCTGGGTCCCGAAGAGTTCGCCGGCGAGGCCTTGAAAAGTGCCGCCGAGTGCGGTCTCAAAATCGATGTCTGGGACGAGAACCGCCTGCATGAAGAGGGTTGCAACGGTCTGCTGGCCGTCGGCCGCGGCAGCCGCCGGCCGCCACGCCTGGTGACCCTGACCTACGAACCCGAAAACGGCGGCGACGATCTCCGGCACGTGGTCCTGGTGGGCAAGGGAATCACCTTCGATTCCGGAGGACTGTCGTTGAAACCGGGAGCCTCGATGATGGACATGAAATCCGATATGGCCGGGGCTGCCGCGGTTCTCGGGGCTCTGGAGATTATCGGCCGGCTCGGAGCCCGGGTCCGGGTTACCGGGATTCTAGCCCTGGCCGAGAATATGCCGGATGGCGGGGCCCAGAGGCCGGGTGATGTGATTATCATGAAGAACGGCAAATCGGTGGAGGTCAAGAATACCGATGCCGAAGGCCGGTTGGTTCTGGCCGACGCCCTGCAGGTCGGGGCCGCGCTGAAACCCGACCTGATGGTCGATGCCGCCACCCTGACCGGGGCCTGCCGGGTGGCGCTGGGCATTCAGCTGGCCGCGGTTCTCGGGCGTGATCGCGACCTCATCGAACGGCTTATCAAGGCCGGCGAGGAGAGCGGCGAGATCCTCTGGGAACTACCTTTCGAAGAGGCCTATCTCGAGGACATGAAATCCGATTTTGCCGATATCGCGAATATCAGTTCCGCACCCTTCGGTGGCACCATCACGGCGGCGCTCTTTCTCGGCGAGTTCGTTCCGCAGGAGATCGCCTGGGCCCACTTGGATATCGCCGGGCCCGCCTTCCCGGGCAAGAAATGGAAATATTTCGCTCCCGGGGCCACCGGTTTCGGGGCCCGTATCCTGGCCGGCCTGGTCAAGAACCTCTAGGTCATGAGGAAGCCGCTGGTCAGTGTCGTCATCCCGGTCTACAATCGGGCCCGCCGCCTCTCGGCGGCGGTAGCTTCGGTACTCGACCAGACCTGGAAAAATCTCGAGATCATTGTGGTCGATGATGGTTCCGGCGACGGTGGCGCCGACCGGATCAGAAGGGAGTTCGGCGGACGGGTGAAGATTCTGGCGCTGCCCCGCAACCGGGGGGTCAGCTACGCCCGGAACCGCGGTTTCGAACTGAGTCGCGGCGCCTTCGTCGCTTTTCTCGATTCCGATGATCTCTGGCGGCCGGAAAAGACCGCCCGCCAGGTGGCCTGGATGCAGGAGCGGCCGGAGCTGCTGATTTCCCAGACCGACGAAATCTGGATCCGCAACGGCCGCCGGGTCAATCCCTGTCGGCATCACCGCAAGCCCTCCGGCCGGATTTTTTCCGCCTGCCTGCCGCTATGTGTCGTCAGTCCTTCGGCAGTGATGATGCGGCGCCGCTTCTTCGCCGAGGTCGGTCTTTTCGATGAAAGACTGCCCGCCTGCGAGGATTATGATCTCTGGTTGCGGGCTGCCTGCCGTTTTCCCGTAGGGCTCCTGCCCGAACCCCTGGTCATCAAGCACGGCGGTCATGCCGACCAGCTCTCCCGCACCGTCCCGGCGCTCGATCGTTACCGGATCCGCTCCCTGATCAAACTGCTCAGCACCTCTCTCCTGACTCCCTCCCAGAGCGTCGAAGCCCGGGCCATACTGGAGCGGAAATGCCGGATCTATCTGAACGGCTGCCGTAAACGCGGTCGCCTGGATGAGGTGCGCCGCCTGGAGTTGGAGATTGAACGGCTTGGTGTGAGGCCGGAGGATTGTTGATCGTTATTAACGGTCTGCGGAGGTTCGTTTTTCGCTCACCGGGGAGGTGGTGGCGGTGGTGATCTGCGTCCATTTTTCGACCCCGGCGGCCCGGGCCAGGGCGGCGAGCTGGATGTTGTAGTCGTAGACGGCATTGTCGTAGGCGGCTTCGGCCTGAGTCAGGGCGGCCTGGGCGTCGAGCAGGTCGGTGGCGGTGGCCAACTGGTTCTGGAAACGCAACTTGGTGACCCGGTAATTCTCCCGGCTCAATTCGAGCTCCTCTTTCGCGGTTTCGATATTCCGGTATGAAGTCAGGGCGTTTTCGAAGTTCTCCTTGACTTCGAGAGAGATCTTGTCGGCAGCTTCTTTCAGCGCCTGGCGGGCCTTCTCCTCCTCGGCCCGGGCACTGTTTACCATTTCCCGGCGGCGGCCCCACTCCCAGATCTGCCAGCGGGCGTTGACGCCGATATAGGTGTTGTGGGGCGTCGAGGTAATGCCGTCGCCGCCGACATCCCACCGGTCTCCCATCCGGGAGTGGGCGATTTTCAGAGAGACAGCCGGGTAGAATTCGCTTTGGGCGAGCTTGATGCGGTGGCCGGCCGAACTGACGGCGTAGTTGGCGAGGCGCAGTTCCGGGCGCCTGGTCCGGGCTACGGCGGAGGCCCGGGCCAAGGTGAAACCGATCTTTTCGAGAACCGGGTGGTCGACAACCGTGAATTCGCGATCCCGGTCGAGTTGCATCAGCAGCGCCAGGCGCGAACGGGCCAGTTTGACCCGGGTTTCGATCCGGCGTCGGCGCTGCCGGGCCTGGCTCAGCTTGACCTTGGAGTAGAGCAGTTCATTCAGTGGAATCAGGTTGCTGTCGTAAAAGAGCTTAGCGTCATGGGCCTGGGCTTCGAGACGGGCTACGGACCGGGCCGCGGTGGCCGCGAACCTGAGCTGTTTCAGGTAAGCGAAATAGGCGCTGGTGGTTTCGTAGATGAGCTGGAGCCGGGCCAGTTCCTGGCGGGTTCGGGATTCCTTGAGGCCGAGTTCGGCCAGGCGGTAGTTTTCGAGCAGGCTGAAGCCGGTGAACAGAGGTTGGACCACAGCGATGTCGAGCTGGAAAGAGTCGTTGGTGTTGGCCGGAAAACTGTAGTTGTTGATGTCGTAGGAGTTGATCTTATCGCGGTGGAGATAGGAGTATTCGAGCCCGAGCCGGGGTAAGAAGCGGCTTCGGGCGGCTTTACGCAAAGCTTCAGATCTGACGGTCTCGAAATGTTCGATCTGGATTTTAGGATGCCGTTCCAAGGCCATTTCCAGGCATTTCCCGAGGTCGTAGCGTAGCGTGGCGGCGCAGGCCCTGCCGGGGAGGGTCGAGGACAGCGGCAATACCGCTGCCGCAATCATGAGAAGGCGGAAAAGATATTTCCGGGGCCGGGTCTTCATAACCCAAGTTGCTACACTTTTTCCGGGTGCGCGTCAAGGTCGTTACGCAGGCAGCCGGACTGCAACCGCGAAAAGGAACCGCGAAAAGGCCGGCGGAGTCACCCGTCGGCCTTTTTACCTGCGCTCTTTTCTCTCCGGTACAACCGGTTATTTTGAGATATCGAGCTTGCGTTTCTCCAGGTACAGCTTGCGGATGAATTCATACTCGAAGGGGGAGCCCGACTGGTAGTAACGGAATGGAGTCCGGTGCCGGGTGTCGATTGCCTCGGTCAGGTTGACCGCCGCTTCGACCTCGCGCTGATGGGTGAGGTCGTCGGTCATCCAGTTGAGAGCTGCGGCCCGCACGGAGGTGTCGACTGCGAGGCCGGCGGTATCGCGCAGGGTCGAGGGACCGAAGATCGGCAGCACCAGGTAGGGACCGGGGCCGACCCCGTAATGGCCCAGGGTCTGGCCGAAATCCTCTTTCTGAACCAGCAATCCCATCTCGGTGGCGGGATCGTACATGCCGATCAGGCCGATGGTCGTGTTGACCAGGACCCGGCCGGTGGTAATGGCTGTCGGCTTGGGCTTGAACTGGAGGATGTTGTTGGTCAGGTTCTTCAGTTCACTGAAATTCTTGAAAATCCCGGAGATGCGATCCTCCAGGTAATCCGGCATGATCCACTCGTAGGCCCCGACCACCGGCAGGAAGACGTATTTGTCGAAATAGTAGTTGAAGACATACATATCCCGGTTGAAACACTCCCAGGGATCGTAGGCGTCGATTGCATAAGTCATGTCATCCTTGACACACTCCTTGACCGGTTTTCTCGCTTCCTCGATGGTAACCCCGGGATCATGGCGGGCCGCCTGACGGTTGGCACAGCCGGAGGTCATGATCAGGGCCAGGAGAAGCACCGGCAGCAACAGGCCGGCAACTGATTTTCTGTCTCTATTATTCATGGCAGCTTACCCCTATTCACTTTTGAAAAAATCGATCATATCGGCCACGTTTTCTTTATAAGCCAGGTTCCCGCAGTGGCCGCCCCGGGGGTAGATCCTGGCCCGGGAGCCGAAAATCCTTTTGAAATAGTCGATATCGCCGGGAGCCAGGATGAAATCGTCGGCGTTGGTGGCAAGACCGATTTTGGGACTGTTTTTCAGGTATTTCTCGATCGCCCTGAGGCTATTCTGATCGACATAATTACGGAAATTGAGATTGGGATCGCCGCTGTTGCGATGATAGGGGTAGAGGAGGTTTTCAGCATACTCGGCGAAACCTTGGCAATGGCTGGCGACCTTGTAGTAGTCGGTCAGCGAATCGGTTTTGAAAAGTTTCAGATTTCTGGGCACGATGTAACCGGAGTTGCTCATGACGTCGGCGGTGAAGATGAGGTTGGCCAGGGAGATGCGGAAAGCCATGCCGATGACCGCCTTGCCCTCCTGCTGACTGGGGATTATCTCGTTATAGGCGTTGTAAAAGAAGTTGTATGAAAGATCGACAAAATCACCGTTGGCGTAGCGCTCGGTGATTTTCTGCATGATGTTGTCGTAGAATTCGTTGAAATGGGAGATGCCGCCGGGGAGATTGTCGATCAGCATTCTGTCGATCTTAACGGCGGAGTCGTAGATGTTGACCGGCGGGTTGAGCATCAGGACTTTGGCAAAGTTGAAAACCTTCTTCTCTTCGTCGAGTTTGGCGACAAAAGCGGCTTCGGCCCCGCCGAGGCTGTAACCGGCCAGAAAGAACTTGCTGACCAGCTCCTTGTCCTCCGGGGGGCATCTCTGCCAGAGTTTCTCCATGACGTTGTAGATGTCGCGGGCGTCATCCCGGCTGTCTCCGGGCAGACCGTTGCTCGAGGCGGCGACGATGAAGTTGGGATGGGTCGGCGAACTCAGGCAGACGACATGGAAACCAGCTTTGTAGAAGACCTTTTGCAGCAGTTTCATCTTGTCTGAGTCGTAGCCGGCCCCGGTGCCGGCGATCAGGAAGATGAGCGGGGATCTGCTTTCCTGGTAGGCGACGGAGTAGCGCAGCTCGGCATTGTACCAGAAGACATCCGGTACCTGCCGGTCCGGGAAAATGGTGATCGTCTGGTACTCTTTGACCCGGATCTTAGCCGGCAGTTCGGCCTGGTATTGGGGCGGGGTGGAGAGGATCGTGGCCGCGATCGGATCCTTGATCGGATAACCGTATTCCGCCGCCCATCCGCTGCTGCTGCCAACCAGCCACAGGAAGAGCAGAACGGCTATCAGACCGGCGGTAAATCTACACGCATTGTTCATCTGTATACCTCGTTGTTTTGTTGCGACTTGACCGAGTCTGACCGTGCTGCTCGGTCTTTTGTTATCTCTACA
>JAADEO010000016.1 GCA_013153415.1 Deltaproteobacteria bacterium | reverse complement strand
AAATCCGTACAACGCTCCGTCCTCGATAAGACCGCCCGGCACAACAGATCCCGGGATTTCCTTTGCCGGACAAAATGTGATAGACTCCCGCCCGGGAATCGCCCGTTATCATGTTCTACCTGTTTTGGGAAAGCGAATGCAAGAGATTATTAAAACCGCCGCCGGGGCGGAACGCCTGCTGATCCGGGCCCGGACGATCATCACCATGCAGGCGGAAAAACCGGTTCTCGACAACGGCGCCCTGCTGGTGACCCGGCAGGTGGACGGGTTGCGCCTGGCCGCGGTCGGCACCTGGGCCGAACTCGGTTCGGAAACCGCCCCGGTCATCGACCTGGGCGAGGCGACGCTGGCGCCCGGCCTGATCAATGCCCACACCCATCTCGAGATCTCCCATCTCAAGGGAAAAACTACCGGCGGAAACGGTTTCGTCGCCTGGCTGAAAAGCCTGGTGCCGCATCTCAACCAGGAACCGGAAACCGAATCCTGGTCTGCGGCCCTGGCCGAGATGCGCGGCTGCGGAACCGTCTTTGCGGCCGACATGGCCGACCGCCACGCCGACCGCCTGGCCCCTTTCCTGGAACGCGAACAATGCGCCCACTGGCTCATGGTCCAGCAGTTCGGTTTTGCCGACCGGCCTCATACAAGGAAAGGGAAACTTTGGCCGCCGCCGACGATGGCGGAACGGAAAAACCCGAAAATCGCCGACCGAAAAAATTTCTGCCGGGCCGGGCACGCCTTCTACTCGACCGCCCCTGACACCCTGCAGGCGGCCAAAACCTGGGATCACGAGCGCCAGCGGCCCTTCGCCCTGCATCTGGCCGAACACGTCGGGGAGACCGAACTTCTGCAGACCGGCCGCGGCGAGCTGGCCGATTTCTTCCGAACCGCCGGCATCCTGCCGGACGATTTCCGTCCCCCGGGCCTCAGTCCGACAGCCTACGCCGAAAAACTCGGCCTGCTCGACGACAGCACCCTGGCGGTGCACTGCGTCCACCTCGACGACCGCGATATCGCAATCCTGGCCCGGCACCGGGTCAACGTCTGCCTCTGTCCCCGGAGCAATGCCTTCATCGGCGTCGGCAAGGCCCCGTATGAAAGACTGGCTCGGGCCGGCTTGAACCTCTGTCTGGGCACCGACAGCCTGACCTCGAACAGCGATCTCGACCTCTGGAAAGAACTGGATTTTTTGCTCGAACAAAGCGGTTTCACAATGCTCGACGCCCTGGCCATGGTCACTATAAATCCGGCCCGGGCCCTGAAGATCGACCCCGATTACGGCAGCCTCGAGAGCGGCAAAAAAGCCTGCTGGAGCATCGTTCCGGACTCCTTCAACCTCAAGCCCTGACCCCCACACGCCCTTATGTATCAGACTATAATCTTCTATCTCATAGTGATCCTGATCTACACGGCCCGGCCCGACCGGCCGCCGGAGCTGGTCGATCCCCTTACAAGCCTCCTGCTGATCGGAGCCATCTTTCTGGCCTTCAGCTGGTTTGTCCGGCACCGCTGCCGAAAACTGGCCCGCGCTGCCGCTTTCCACGACGACGGCCGTCTGCCGCTGCTCTACGACCGGCTCCAGTTCCAGCTCCAGATTGCCGCCATCGTGGTTTTCGCCGGCATGGTCTACGGTGCCGATCTCGGTGCTTTGGTCGGATATCTGCCGTTGATCGGCCGGAGCGAAGGCTTGAACAGTCTGGTCGGCCTGACGGTTTTCTTCCTGCTCGAAATCCGGGTCTGGGCCGAACTGCACAAAGCCTTTGCCGGGCGTATCGTCCTCTTGCATCCCCGTTCCGCCTTTATCCGCAGCCGCCTGCGTTTCGCCATCGGCCTGATCGCGCCCTGGCTGGTGATCCTGGTGCTGGCCGACGTTGCCGGAGCCCTGCTCCCGGCCCGGCTCGAGCGCCTGCTCAGCCAGCCTTTGGGCGAGGGGCTGGTTTTCCTGGCTTTTCTCCTCGTCCTGGTAGTCGCCGCCCCGCCCCTGCTGGTTCATCTCTGGCGCTGCCGGCGGATGCCCGATTCCCCCCTGCGCTCGGCCATCGAAAAACTCTGCCGGCATCAGAAAGTCGGCTACCGGGAGATCATGCTCTGGACCCCGTTCGAGGGGCGGATGGCGACCGCCGCGGTAATCGGCGCTTTTCCCTTCACCCGCTACCTGCTGCTGACCCCGGACCTTTTGCGCCTGCTCGACGGCGACGAGGTGATCGCGGTGATGAGCCACGAACTCGGCCATGTCCGTTACCGCCACCTGCTCTATTTCCTGCTCTTTTTCTTCACCTTCTTCATCTTCAACTACCTCTACTACGACCTCGCCGTCGCCTGGCTGCTGACCACGGGCCCGGCCATCCGGCTTCTGGAAAGCGGCGGCAGCACTCCGGAGGTCTTTCTTTCGCTGCTCGAGACCGTGCCCCTGCTGCTCCTCTACCTGGTATTCTTCCGCTTCGTCTTCGGTTTCTTCCTGCGCAACTTCGAGCGCCAGGCCGATCTCGCCTGCCTCGAACTGCCGGGCCTGGCCTGGCGGCTGGTCTCGGCTTTCGAGAAACTCGGCTGGCTTTTGGGAGCGGTCGGGGAAAAACCCAACTGGCATCATTACAACATCCCCCAGCGCATCAATTTCCTCAAAGCCGCAATCAACAACCCCGAAGTGGCGCGCCGCCATCACCGGCGAATTAAGCAAGCGATCCTCGCCTACCTGCTGATTTTCGCCCTGATCTCGATCCCGGGTATCGGCTGGCAGCGCAGCGGCCTGGCCGAAAAGCTCCACTGCCGCTACCTCTGCCAGCGCCTCGAACGCCTGGCCCGGGAAAAACCCGACACCGCCGCCATCGAGCTCGCTTTAGGCTCGCTCTATATAGAATGCGGAAATGAGGAGAAGGCCTACCGGCACCTGAACCGGGCCCTGGATCTCGACCCCGCCAACCCCGAAACCCTGAACAATCTGGCCTGGCTGCTGCTGACCGCCGAAAAGGCTTCCCTGCGCGACTATCCCCGGGCCCTGAAACTGGCCGAAAAGGCCGCGGCCCTGAGCCCGAGACCCCATATCCTCGATACCCTGGCCGAAGCCCGCTGGCGTTCCGGCGACTGCAAGGCCGCAATCGAACTCGAGCGCCGGGCCCTGGAAAAACTGCCGGCCGACGAGAAACGGGAACACTACCTCGAACAGTTGGAGAAATTCGCCAGTCCGCCCCCGGCCGAAATCGGGATCTGATGAATTCTTCTTGAAAAAACAGACGGTTTGGTTTAATCCTGCGGAAAACGGAATGCTAACCGCAGGCGCGAAACCGGGAAACGATCATGGAAGCCAAGAAACTGCTCACCACCAAGGAGGTCGCGGCCTACCTGAAGATCAACGAGAAGAAAGTCTACCAGCTGATCCAGGAGGGTTCGATTCCCTGCACCCGGGTGGTCGGCAAATGGCTTTTCCCGCTCGACCATATCAACCGCTGGCTCGAGGAGGAGACCGAAAACGCCAGGAGCATCATGATCGCCGGCAGCGACGACCCCCTGCTCATGAACCTGATCGGGGAGTTCAACCATAGCCATTTTCCCCGGCACCTGGTTTTCCACGCCGCCCTGGGCAGTCAGAAGGGCCTGGTCGCCCTGGCCGCCGGCAAGGCCCAGATCGCCGGCGTCCACCTTTTCCATCCGCCGACCGGCACCTACAACCTGCCCTACATCGAAAAGCACCTGGGGGAGAAAAAGCGGGTCGTCATCAACCTCGCCTTCCGCCGCCAGGGCCTGCTGGTCGCTCCCGGCAACCCCTTGAAAATCAGCAAGATCAGCGACCTCAAGCGATCCGGCCTGCGTTTCGTCAACCGCAATCCCGGTTCCGGCACCCGCTACCTGCTCGACTATCTCCTCGGTCGCGAAGGAATCGAGGCCGCCGAGATCGCCGGCGGCAACCGTGAACTGACCACCCACCTGGAAGTCGGTCTCGAGGTCCTCCGGGGCGGCGCCGACGCCGGCATGGGCATCGAATACGTCGCCCGGATGCTGAAACTCGATTTCATTGCCCTGGCCGAGGAGCGTTTCGATCTCGTCACCCTCCAGGAAAATTTCCTCTCTCATCCGACCCGGGATTTCTTCGCCTTCGTAGAGCCCGAACGCCTGACCTTGAGAAACGGGGATTTTCCAGGCTATGATTTCCGCAGCACCGGGGCCGAGATCGTTGACTGATACCGCAACCATCATCTCCTTCTGCGTTGCCGGCACCCATTCCGGGGCCGGGAAAACCACCGTCACCCTGGGCCTTCTCGCGGCCTTCCGGGAGCGGGGCATCCGGGTCCAGCCTTTCAAGTGCGGCCCCGACTACCTGGATCCCGGCCACCATGAAGCCGCCTGCGGCACCATCTCCCGCAATCTCGATTCCTGGATGATGGGCAGAGAGGCGGTCGCAGTTTCCTACCGCCGCGCCCTGGCGGGCCGGGAGGCGGCGATCATCGAGGGGGTCATGGGGCTTTTCGACGGCGCCCGGCCCGGCGAGCTGGCCGGAAGCACGGCCGAAGTCGCCATGATCCTGCAACTGCCGGTCATCCTGGTAATCGATGTCCGGGCCATGGCGGGGTCGGCCGCGGCCCTGGTCAAGGGTTTCGCCGAATTCGCCGACGATCTCGAAATCGCCGGGGTCATCGCCAACAACGTCGGTTCCGAACGTCATCGAAAGATCATCGCCACGGCCCTGGAGGTCGCCGGACTGCCGCCCCTGCTCGGGGCCCTGCCCAAGAATTCGGTCCCGGTACTGGCTGAACGCCATCTCGGCCTGGTCAGCGCCGAGCCGGAAAAAAACCAGGAAACCTACCGTCGGCTCGGCCGGGTGATCGCCGAACATGTCGATCTCGACCGGCTGATCGAAAAATGCCGGCGGCCGCGACCGCAACCGCCGGTGGTAGCCCGCAAGAAAACCACCGGCCGCAAACCCCGTCTCGGCCTGGCCCGGGACGAGGCTTTCCAGTTCTACTACGCCGACAATCTCGACGGGTTGAAACGGGCCGGAATCGAGATCGTCGAATTCTCGCCGCTGCGGGAAAAACGACTGCCGGAAAGACTCGACGGCCTCTACCTGGGCGGCGGCTACCCCGAACTCTACGCCGCAGACCTGAGCAACAACCCGGCATTGCGCCAAGAGCTTACGGCTTTCGCCGAGGGCGGCGGGGCGATCTACGCCGAATGCGGCGGACTCATGTTCCTGGGCCGGGAACTGCTCGATCTCAACGGGGCCCGCTGGCCGATGACCGGCATTCTTCCCCTGACCTCGGAAATGGGGAAAAAACGTTTCCGGCTCGGCTATGTCGAGGCCCGAAACCGTATCCACACCATCTTCGGCCCCCCCGGCACGACCTGGAGGGGGCATAAATTCCACTGGTCCCGGCCCACCCCCGAACCGGCTTTCCCCGAGGCTCCCATAAGCTGCCTGCGACCCGGCGGCGAGACTCCCGAGGCCGCCGGTTTCAGCCGCCTGCGGGTGTTGGGCACCTACATCCACGCTCATTTCGGTCATAATCCCGCGGTGGCGGACAACTGGGCCGCATACCTGAAAAATGGACGATAAGTTGCAAGCTCCTTCGGCCGACGCCGCTCACCATCCCGACCGGCCCGCGACCCGCCGGCCTTTCCTGCCGTTCCTGCTGGGCCTGAGTCTCCTGCTGGGAGGCTTGATCCTGGCCGCCACCGGCATGGGTTTCATGAAGATCCCGCTGGTCAAGGTGGTCGAGATAATCTTGGGCGCCGACCACCTCGACCCCGTTCTGCGCACCGTGGTCTTCGACGTCCGCCTGCCCCGGATTCTGACCGCGGCCATGGTCGGCGGCGGACTGGCCCTGGCCGGGGTGGTTTTCCAGGGACTGCTCCTCAATCCCCTGGCCGACCCCTACACCCTCGGGGTTTCGAGCGGCGCCGCTTTCGGCGCCGCCCTGGCCCTGCTCTGCAACCTCACCTTCTGGGGCGCCTATTCGGTTACGGCCTGCGCCTTCATCGGGGCCCTTCTGACCCTGTTTCTGGTGCTGCGCCTGGCCGGGTCCGCCGGCAAGGGGCTTTCCTCGAACAACCTGATCCTGGCCGGCATCATCATCGCCGCGATCCTTTCGGCCGCGATCAGCATGATAAAGTTCCTGGCCGACGAACAGGTCGCGGTCATCATCTTCTGGCTGATGGGCAGCTTCACCTCGAAAACCTGGAGCGACCTATTGCTGGTTACGGTCTTCGCCCTGCCGGGAATGGCCCTGATCCTCTTTTTCGCCCGCGAACTCAACCTGCTCTCCCTCGGCACCCGGGCCGCCGCCTCGCTCGGGGTCGACACCCGCAAGGTCACCCTCCTGCTCCTGGTCGCCGCCACCCTGGTGGCCGCCGCCTGCGTCGCGGTTTCGGGGATTATCGGTTTCGTCGGCCTGCTGGTGCCGCATCTCGTTCGCGGTCTGATCGGACCCGACAACCGCCGCCTGGTGCCGCTCGCCTTCCTTTGCGGCGCCCTGCTCCTGCTTTCCGCCGACACCGTGACCCGGGCCCTGCTGCCCCGGGAGGTGCCGATCGGGGTGCTCACAGCCCTGATCGGCGGCCCCTTCTTCTGCTGGATCTACCAGCGCCGGCTGCAACGATGAAGATTTTTGTCCGTCGTTCCCGCCTGCTGCTGATCCTGCTTGTCGGCCTGCTGCTGCCGCAACCCGCCCAGGCCCTGCAACAACAGGAAATTCTGATCATCGCCAACCGCAAAATCGCGGCGAGCGTCAGGCTGGCCCGCTACTACGCCCGGCATCGGCAGATCCCGGCCGCCAACCTGCTGTTTCTCGAAACCAGCGCCAAAGAGACCATCAGCCGGCAGGAGTACGACCGCGACATCCGCCACCCGGTGCGCGAGTTTCTCCAGGCATTCAAGGGCGAACGGCCGCTCCGCTGCCTGCTGACCATCTACGGCATCCCCCTGAAAATCCGGGAACAGCCGCACTCCAAACCACCGGCATCCAAAGACCGCAAACGCAAAGCGCCGTCAACCCCCAAAACCATTACCCGGGCCGCGGTCGATTCCGAACTGGCCCTGGTTCTGATTGACGATTATCCCCTGGCCGGCTGGGTGGTCAACCCCTGGTTTCCCGGGGCGGGTCCGCAAACCCTTTCGCGCTTCCCGAAAAACCGGGTCCTGATGGTCTGCCGGCTCGACGGGCCGGATCCGGCCACGGTCGAGAGGATGATCGACGATTCCCTGGCCACGGAAAAAAAGGGCCTGGAAGGGCTCGCCTATTTCGACGCCCGCTGGCCCGAGCCCCTGACCCGGAAAAAACTTTCCGGCTACAAGCTCTACGACGCCGCCCTCCACCACGCCGCCAGACTGGTCCACAAAAGCGGGCGGATGCCGGTCATCATCAACGACGAGGAGAAACTCTTCCAGCCCGGCGAGTGCCCCGAAGCCGCCCTCTATTGCGGCTGGTACAGCCTGGCCCGCTATATCGACGCCTTCACCTGGAAAAAAGGGGCCGTCGCCTGGCATATCGCCAGCAGCGAATGCGCCAGCCTGCACCACGCCAACCGCCCCTTGTGGTGCGTCAGTCTGCTCAGAAACGGAGTCGCCGCGACCCTGGGACCGGTCTACGAGCCCTACGTCCAGGGCTTCCCCCGGCCCGATCTCTTTTTCGGCCACCTGGTCTTCGAATACCTGACCCTGGCCGAAAGCTACCGCCTGAGTCTGCCCTTCCTCTCCTGGCAGATGGTCCTGATCGGCGATCCCCTCTACACCCCGTTTCCATTTTGAGAATGGCTTGAATTATGGTTATCCGTCCGCAGACCATCATTGCCGGGTTGATAATCCTTTTTTTCACGGTCACGGTTTTACTCTACGGCCCGGCAACGACCGGCCCCTTTTTCTTCGATGACTACAACAGCATCATGAACGACCAGGGCCAGGTCAATCCCAGGTTAAAAAACCCGTTCACGGCCCTGGACGAACTTCGTGCCCACCCTTTCCGGCCGGACCGCAGCCTGGCCTGGCTCACCTTCGCCCTCAGCTATCGCTACAACGGTTTATCGCCAACCGCTTTCCGCGCCGTCAACCTGGCCCTGCACGGACTTACGACCCTGGTTCTCTACCTGACCTTATGCCT
>JAADEO010000141.1 GCA_013153415.1 Deltaproteobacteria bacterium | reverse complement strand
CCCATTTACCCGAGATCCGGGCGAAAGCCAGGGGCGGAGCCGCCTCCTCACGGTGGCCAAGAGCGTATTCAAGAATCATCAGCGGAATCCCGGCGAGCACCAGGGCCACCGTGTAGGGCACCAGAAAAGCCCCGCCACCGTTCTCGTAGGCCATATAACCGAAACGCCAGATATTGCCCAGACCGACCGCCGAACCGATAGCGGCCAATAGAAATCCGAGTTTACTGCTCCAGTGACTGCGTTGCGCCATACTTTCCTCTCGCACCCTTCTTCTTGAATGAAACAGAAATCAAGCGGCCGTTTCCGGCCCGGCCCTCACCCGACCGGCCCTCCTCATCACTACAGAGGGCCCCGATACGGAGGCCCCCGGAAGCCGGAAAAGGGCCTTAATCCTATATCCGGATCAATTTGTCAACCTTCCGGTTTTTGCGCCGACCCACCGCCTGCCATTTCCCGGGGTGATTACCTTCGAAGCTACGAAAATACGGGATTATGAACCATCCCGGACTTTTAAGGATTATTTCCCGGGGCGAACTTGCGCTGGACGTAGGCCTTGAGTTCGGCTCCGAAATCACTGCCCCAGTCATCGTCGTAAACCATCCGGGCCCCAAGCTCGGCGGCCACCATCGCGGCCCGGTATTTGAGCGGCAGGCGTTTCGGCAGCCGGGACAGATAACGGGGCTGGCGCAGGAATGCGGGCAGGTGGGCCCGCAGCACCCGGCGCATGGCCAGAGTCTCGAGGAGTTCGGTATGGGCCATGAAGTAATCGAAGAGCCGGGCGTAATTGCGGTTGATCTCGGTACTGATGGATGCGGCGATTTCGGTGTAGGAGAGATTGCCCTGACTCTGCCGCCGGCGCCGGAAGATGAGCCGCGCTTCGTCGGAAGCCCGGCGGACCAGGATTTCGAGCACATCGGCGACGTAACGCTCCTTGTTGCGGATGAATTCCCGCTCGCTCAACACCAGGTTGGCGATGATCTCGTAGGAGGAGGAGATGACCCCGCACTTGTTGGCGGCGGCGTCGCGGATCACCACGACGCCCTTTTCCTGGAGCCGGTCCCGGGCCGCCGGAGTGATGAATGAATTGGCCCCCTCGACAATGGCCTTGCAGGTCGCTTCCCCGTCGGCATTGAAAAACTTATGCCAGTTGCTCTCGTCGACGGTTTCGGGCCGACCGCCGGCGGGAATGAAGAGGTCGGCCGGCTCGGTGAAGATCAGGTTGTCGAACTCCCGGAAAAACTCGTCGGTCGTCACCCACTCCTCGATCACTCCCCCGGCATTCCGGGAAAGCCGTTTATAGAGTTCGACCAGGCCCTCCCGGCGCCGCTCCCGGCGCAGCAGGATGAAACCGCCGGGATGAAGTTTTTCCGGGGCGAAAGCGTTGACATTATCCTTAAGTACGATCCGGCCGAGTTCGGCGTGATCGATACCGTCGGGGTCGCAGATGACCCCGGAACCGGCGACGATCAGGACGATTTTGACCCGGGGGCAGCGTTCCAGCAGCAGACGCATGGCGTTGCCGGCGACATCGCCGTTGGGACCGCCGGTGAACTTGACCCGGAACTCGTCCCGGCTCATATCTATTCCGAGTTCGGCCATGGTGATCTCGGCCATGGTGATCACCCCCAGCGAGGTGACCCCGTACTGCTTATGGTTGATGCCGACCTTCTTGCTCGAGATCACGCCGCTGCCAAGAATGTAACCCCTTTTCACCGACTGGCGGGCGATCAGCTCGATCATCTCGTCGTGCATGTTCTCGTCGGGACCGAGTTCGATCGGCTCCTCCTCGCCGTAATAATCGACCACCAGGGGGTTGCGGGCCCGGCCATCGGGCCCGGTGACGAAGATATCGAAAAAGGCGTTGATGAAACCGTACTGCAGCTTGTAGAGGCTCTGCAGGCGGGCGGCCGGTTCCTTGAGATCGCTGACATCGTGGACCACCACCATCTTCGAACCGCCCTCGTAGATATCCTTGTTCTTGAGGTGCTGGGTATGGGCGAGGACGTAGACCTCGCGCAGCAGGGTCGAAGCCGTGGCCAGGAAATCATCGGTGGTGGTACAGGAGATCGTACGCCAGCCGCCGCGGGCGATATCGGAGAAACCGACATGGTAACCGGCCCCGTAGCGCCCGAAGAAGAAAGTGATCCTGAACGGGGCCGCCCCGGAAGGCAAATCAGCGATAAAATCGGGCTCCATGGCCCGCAGGTAGGCGGGATCGAGACGGAAAGAGAGAGCGTGTTTCTCGGGCACGAAGAAGTTGGTTTTCAGGGTGAAACGGGTAAGCAGCAGGGCGGTGCTGAAAATCGTCCGCCGCAAGGCGTCGAAATGGCGGTGCCCGGTATTGTAGGCCTCGATCTCGGCCTCGGCCGCAGCCCGCAGACGTTCGACCTCGTCTTCACGCCCGGAAACACCGGGCATGAAACGGGCCCGGAAATAGCGCACCAGACGCAGGGCAATCTCGGGGCTGGCCAGAAAAGCGCGCCGGATCTCGTTGAGATCATAGACATCGGGCTGGGTGTGAGCCAGGTTGGTGTGGCAGAAAGCGACCATCGCGTTGATCAGCAGCAGGTCCTCGCCATCGGCCAGGTTGCCGACCACATAGTGCCGGTAAAGCGCGCCCTGGTTATGCAAAATCTGGGTATTGTAGAGCTCTCTCTGCAAACGCTGGAAGTAGGCCTCATCCATACCTTCCCGTTTTTTGATGTAGAAAGTGCCCAGGAAATGGGGATTGACACCAGTCGCGATCTCCAGGCAGTAGGCCCGGCTGACCGGACCGTCGAGCCGGTGGAAGACTTCGAGGACCTGCTCGAGAAATCCTCGCCCCGGAGGGTTGCCGACTGAAAAAAGGACCCGGACTTCGGGATGCAGGCAGACATCGACCCCCTCCTCGACCGCGAAATAGAGACCGTCATGGTTGCACCCCTGGCGGTAGAGCCAGAGCAGCCGGGCGATCCGTTCCGGGGGCGAAACCCGCAAATAGTCGGGATTGTTGAGCATCAGCAACTCCAGATCGCGGCGCAGGTTTTCGCCGCAACCGGGATAGAGGCGCTCCATCGCCGCTTCGACCTGTTTGCAGACCCCACGCGGCAGTCTGACCCGGCCCGCTTCCCGGATCTCACGACTGGTTACCCGCTTGAATTCGTAACGTTGTATCTCGAGCAGGGCATCGGAACCCGGCAACGGCGTATAGGAGTGGGTGATCTCGGCATAAGTGGGGGTTTCACGAAGATTGGTCAGGGTTCGGTAGATCGATCCCGAGCTACTGATTCCGGCAACGATCAGGAGCTCCTCCCGGTCGGCCAGCAGGAGATGGCGGTTGAGACCCAGGGTATCAAGTCCGGCCACCAGCAGATCGATGGCTTCCGGAAACTCCTCCATGGTCAGAAAGAAATAGGGATTGAGATTCTCCTTGAGCCAAGCCAGATTCTTCTCCCCCTGGCGATGGCGGGTTCTGATATTCTCCTGCATACGTTTGGCGATGCGCTCTTTGACGATCTCGATACCTGCCATGATACTATTCCTTTCCCTTTTCGTTTTTTTCTCCCGGGTCGGGCCGGCCGGCCCCGGAGATCACCCGGTTGAAAAATTCAACAATCATTCGTCGGGCGGTTTCCCGGATCGCGGGTTTTTCCATGAGAATCTCATGTTGCGATCCGGCCATCGGCACCAGCCGGCACCCCGGACAACGACGACAGAAATCCTTCTGGGCCCGGTTGTCGACCACCCGGTCGTTCCCGGCCTGGAGGAGCAGCAGAGGGATCCCGATCCGGCCGGCCCCGGCCCGGATCTCGGCGATCGCGGCCAGGGACTGGCGAACCCAGTTATTGGTCGGCGCGCCGAGCCGAATCCGGGGATGATCCCGCATCAGGCGCTGGTTGGCCTCGTAATGTTCACGGTCCGAGGTCAGCACATTGTCGGACGCATAAGGCTCCGGCCGGAAAGGGCCGCCACCGATTATGTAACTACGGCCGAAACCGAGAAGATCGAGCAGAGTCAGCATTGGCGGCACCAGGCAAGCCGGCCAGGGATCGGTGGGAAAACCGAGCATCGGCGAACTCAGCGCCAGGCCGGCAACAAGGCCGGGATGACGCAACTGATGGAGCAGGGCGATGGTGCCGCCCATCGAGTGGGCCAGCAGGAGACAACCGGCGGGATCGGCCTTGACGATCCGGGTCAGCAGATGATCGAGGTCGGCGACATAGTCATCATAGCTTTCGACATGACCTTTCTCGGGATCGGCCAGCAGGCGACCGGAAAACCCCTGGCCGCGATGATCGTAGGCCCAGACCGAAAAACCGGCGGCGGCCAGGAAAGCGATCGTCTCACGGTATTTGACAAAAGTCTCGTTACGGCCGTTGACGATCACCACCGTCGCCCGACTGGCGGGCACCCGGCGGACACCGTAAACGATCTCGACCCCGCGACAACCGGTGAAGGTGCCGATCTCCATTTCCGGCAACAGCCGGCTGACTTCGCTGGCCGCCCCGTCCGGTGGGGCCGCAACACCTGGAACACAACTCGCCATCAACAGACCCGTAGCCAGTAAAAAAGCGCTCAGAAACAGCTTTCCTCCCACACCCAAACCTCTTTTCTCCGGAGACTGTCGTTTATTTTCAACAATTTGTCAACCAAAAACAAACCGTTTTTGACAATCTTCACCCGGCCCCGGCCCAGCGCCGGCAGCTATTTTATTTATTGTTTTATCAGAACACTTTTGTTAGATTGAAGGGCTGAAATGAAGTTTACCAACCAACCCTGATTTGAATAAGGAGAAAACCTATGCGCTGCCACGAAGTTGACTACCGGATTATCGGTGATGATATGCAGATCGTCGAGGTTGAACTCGATCCCGATGAAACCGTTATCGCCGAAGCCGGGGCCATGAATTATATGGATAACGGCATTGCCTTCGAGGCCAAAATGGGTGACGGCTCCGAGACCGAAGAGGGCTTTTTCGGTCTCATGAAAGGCGTCGGCAAACGGGTTCTGACCGGCGAATCGATCTTCCTCACCCATTTCACCAACAACGGCGACGGCAAAGCCTCGGTCGCTTTCGCGGCTCCCTACCCCGGCAAGATCATCCCGCTCGACCTGGCGACGATCGGCGGCGAATTCACCTGCCAGAAAGACGCCTTCCTCTGCGCCGCGCTCGGCACCCGGGTCGGCATCACTTTCAGCCGCAAGCTGGGTGTCGGTTTTTTCGGCGGTGAAGGCTTCATCCTGCAAAAACTGGAAGGTGACGGCATGGCCTTTATTCACGCCGGCGGCACGGTCATCAAGAAAGAGCTCAACAACGACACCCTGCTGGTCGATACCGGCTGCCTGGTCGGCTTCAGCCCCGGCATAGACTACGACATTCAGCGAGTAGGCGGTTTGAAATCGATGTTTTTCGGTGGTGAAGGGATTTTTCTCGCCACTTTGAGCGGCAGCGGCACCGTCTACCTGCAGAGTCTGCCTTTTTCCCGGATGGCCGACCGCATTCTGGCCCACGCCCCGGCTGCCGGGGGCAGCGACAAGGGTGAAGGCTCCCTGCTGGGCGGCATCGGCCGTCTGCTGGACGGCAAATAATGACCGGGTCTCCGATCAGGCTGCTGACCCTGGTGATTTTGGGCGGCCTGCTGGCCGCCTGCACCGCGATTGCCCCCGGCTCCCGGCCGACTTCACTGCCGGAGCTCTCGATCCCGGCCCCGACTCTGCCTGCGGAACGAAACTATCTTGGCCTCAAAGACTCGGCCGGACATTTTTCGTTTAACGACCTCAAGAGCCGCCTGACAGTCATCGAGATCATCATGGCGCAGTGCCCTCACTGCCAGCGGGAAGCTCCGAAAATGGACGCTTTCTACAGGCTTCTAGCAGAGCGCGGACTTCAGGACCAGGTCCGGATTTTCGCTATCGCCCTGGGCAACACCCCCTTCGAAACCGGCCTCTACAAGGAACGCTACCAGGTGCCTTTCCCGATTATTCCCGATCCCGGCGGCACCCTGCTGCGGGTCGATGCGACCCCGACCCTCTACATCATCGAACCCGACTCCGGGGGAGGAAGCCGGATACTCCACCAGGAAGCCGGCATTCTCTCAACGCCGGAAGAACTCATCGAAATCACGCAAAAACTTCTGCGCAAGCAGAAAACGGCCCGACGACCCTAATGAGGATCTGAAAAAGGAGTCCCCCGATGCTGACCGGCAAAAGATCGCTTTCCCTTCTGGCTGCATGCACCCTGCTACTGACGCTCGTTCTGCCCCGTTTGGCCGCAGGACTGGAAAAGGAGCTCATCTACCAGGTCCCCCACCTGACTCCCCGGGAAAACCGGAGCCTTCTTAAAGTCGGCGACCCGGCTCCCGATTTCACCCTGCCAGCGGTAGCCGGCAAACCGGTCACCCTCTCTTCTTTCAGAAACCGCAAACTGGTGGTTCTTTCGTTCGTGCCGGCGGCCTTCACCCCGGTCTGTTCGGCCCAGTGGCCAATGTACAACATGGCCGAGGCGATGTTCAAAAAGTACAATGCCATGGTCCTGGGCATCTCAACCGACAACCTCCCCTCGCAGTATGCCTGGATCAAGGGCATGGGCGATCTCTGGTTTCCGGTTCTCTCCGATTTCTGGCCTCACGGCCGGGTCTGCAAAGAGTACGGGGTTTTACGTCGCAACGGGACCGCCGAAAGGGCCATTTTCATCATCGACCGCCAGGGCCTCATCCGCTATATCGATATCCACGATATCAATGAACGCCCGCCGCTCGATGACCTCAATGAGGCTCTGGCCGCAATTTCCGCCCAACCGGTCCTGATCCGGGCGAAACAGTGATGGAAGCGGTATCAGGATAAATTTCCCTTGATCTTGGTGTTAACCTGAGTTAAAATAGGACTGATTTTATTAGAATTGTCTAAAAGAGCGCAGGAAAAGCTTTCAAGCTTCCTGCGGCGATTTGACGACATCTCGAGACACAAAGGAGAACGCCTTGAAATCACTAACGAAACTTGCATTCCCAGTAATCATGGTCGCCCTTCTGGGACTGGCCGGCTGCCTGACTCCCCAAACTGGCCAGGTCTATACCAGAGGTCAAGCCCAGCAATCCCTGAATGTCTACTACGGCACTATCATCGACATCCGGCCGGCAACCATCAAAGCTCAGAATTCCGGCCTCGGCACGATCCTGGGCGGAGTCGCCGGCGGGGTTGCCGGAAGCACCATCGGCCACGGTGCCGGCAGTACGCTGGCGGCGGTCGGCGGCGCTCTGGCCGGAGCTGCGGCCGGCAATCTCATCGAGGATCAGGCCGGCACCAAACCGGCTCTCGAATTCACGATCAAGCTGGAGGATGGCCGGGTGCTGGCCGTGGTCCAGGAGAAAGACCAGGAAGCCAATTATTTCCGGGTCGGCGACCGGGTAAGACTCCTGGAGAGCCCGGACGGAACTCTGCGCGTCAGACAGTAGCCGGCAGCCAATTTTCCACCTCCCGGGGAGAACAGACCATGTCACAGATAATCCGTAAACGGTTTTTCATCATCGCGATCATGTTCGGCGCGGCCCTGCTCCTGAATCAGCCTGGAAGTGTCGAAGCCGGCAAACTGAAACACAAGAAGACTGTCGGCGCCACTGAAGTCATCCACGTGGTCGAGGCCGACCTCGATTTCGTCGCCCGGATCGACACCGGGGCCCGGACCACTTCGATCAACGCCCAGAATATCAGGATCGAAAACCCGGCACCGGTCAAGAAAGAGAATATCGGCAAAAGAATCTCCCTTGACGTCATCAACGCCAAGGGCGAGAAACGCCACCTCGAAACCACCATCGTCGACGCCCTCCAGGTCCGCAACGCCCAGGGAGTGGAAACCCGCTATATGATCCCCCTGACCCTGCGCTGGCAGGGTATCAGCAAGAAGATCAAGGTCAACCTCCGAAACCGTGAAGCCATGACCTACAAACTGCTGATCGGCCGTGACTGGCTGAGTGGGGATTTCGTGGTTGATGTCGACATCAACAAGGGCGGCCGGTAGAAAAGTCGCCATCTAAGAGATGATGAACTCGTAACAAATCGGATTTTCGCAAAAAACGGGATGGCAAAGTAAAAAGCTCCAGATGCTAGGCGCCAAAAAGCTGA
>JAADEO010000028.1 GCA_013153415.1 Deltaproteobacteria bacterium | reverse complement strand
CCGGAGCCGTCAGCAATACCGAAGGATATCTTGAAGCCGCCGATGGCGGCACCCTCTTTCTCGACGAAATCGCCGAGATTCCCCCTTCCCTCCAGGTCAAGATCCTGCGGGCCATCCAGGAGAAAACCTTCCAGAAGGTCGGCAGCACCAAGGAGATCAGCGTCGATCTCCAGTTCATCGCCGCCACCAACCGGGATCTTCAGGAGGCGGTCGACCAGGGCGATTTCCGCCAGGATCTCTTCTACCGGCTCAACGTCATCCGCATAGACCTGCCGCCCCTCAGGGAACGGGCCGAAGACATCCCCCTGCTACTCAACCATTTCCTGCACGAGTACTGCCGGGAATACAACCGTGACATCAAGGGCTTCAGCCCGGAGGCCATCCAGGCCCTGACCAGCTACAATTACCCTGGAAATATCCGCGAGTTGCGTAACATCGTCGAGCGCTGCGTGGTGCTCGGTTCCGGCAGCGACTACATTCCCCTCTCAAGCCTGCCGGCCGCGATGCTTCAGACTTCGCAGAGCCAGTTCGGCACCGTCAAACTCTCCCCCGATGGCATGGACCTGGAAGAGTTCATTGCCCGCCTGGAGACCGATCTCATCAGGCAGGCCCTGCAACTGAGCGGCAACAACAAGACCAGGGCGGCTGAGCTTTTAGGTTTGAGTTTTCGCTCTTTCCGTTACCGGCTGGAAAAATACAACCTGAAATAAGGCGGGGTTCTACGCCACGGGAGATACGAAATAGAAATGAGCATCAGCCAGTTGGACAAGCTTTTCAACCCCCAGGTCATCGCCGTGGCCGGAACCCCGGGAGAAAGCCCGAAAAATGATCCCGGCTGTCGGATTCTTTACCAAAACCTCAAAGAGACCGCCCGCCCGCGATCCATCTACATCATCGACCCGACCGGCAAGGAGGAAGATCCGGCCTTCAACTGCCGTCTCAACCTGCACGGGGTCGAAGAGCATATAGACCTTCTCATCCTGACCTGTCCCCTGCCCCACCTGCCGGACTATTTCATTCCTGAGATCCTGGAAAAGACCTCGATAGTCGCAATCACCCGCAACATCTCCTCAACCAGCGACCGTGAGATCCTCGAAAATATCTCCCGGGCCGCGCTCCAGCACGACACCCGAATCATCGGGGTCAACTCCTGCGGCATTCTCAACCCGCCGATCCAGCTCAACCTCTCCACCCATCCGCAATTGCCACGAGCCGGGAAAATCGCCTTCTTTTCCCAGAGCGGCGCGGTGCTGGGCACAATTCTCAACCTGGCAGCCGAACTCGATATCGGCTTTTCCCATGTCGCCGGCATCGGCTCCCTGCTCGATATCAAATTCGGCGATCTCATCGACTACGTCGGTGACGATCCGGAAGTCGAAGCCATTCTCCTCTACCTGGAAAACATCCGGGACGTGAAAAGATTCATCAGCGCCTGCCGCTCGGTCTCCCGGATCAAACCGATCATCGCCATCAAAAGCGGCCGTCACCCCCGGATCCACGAGGTCCTGCGCCGCCGGGTCTTCTCTCAGATCGGCTCCGGACCGGTTTACGACAGCGCCTTCCGCCGGGCCGGCATCATCTCGGTCGACAACTTCAAGGAACTGCTGCTGGCCGGACGCTCCCTTTCGCGACGCAACATTCCGACCGGCGACCGGCTCGGCATCATCACCAATTCCGGAGGACTGGCGATTTTCACCACCGATCACCTGCTCTTCAACCAGATCGAACCGACCCCGATGTCGAAACAGCTGGTCGACACCCTGCGCCGCATGCTACCCCACAAGCTGATTCAGAACCCGATCGATGTCGGTGGCGGCACCGACACCGAAACCTTCGCCCGGGTGGTCAAAACCTGCCTGGAAGCGAACGAGTTCGACGCCTTGCTGATCCTCGCTGCGGCCCATCCGGATCTCAAGCCCCGCCGCCTGATCACCAGCATCCAGGAGGAGCTCAAACACCACAACTGCGCCGTAACCTACGCCTGGATCAATGCCACTCCCAAGGAGCGCCGGACAGCGTCGGCTCTGGCCCACCAGGGAATCTACGTCTATTTCAGTGTGCCCGCCGCTTTGAGCGCCTACCTCTACAGCCGACGTTACCGCCACAAACTCAGACAGCTCACAGCCCTGACCCCGCGCTTCCAGCGCCAGTTCAAAATCAAGCACCTCAGCAAAAGGGATTTCCTCGAACCTTTTCTCGACGAACAACCCCGGATCCTGCCCGCCGAGCCGGCCGAAAAACTGCTCTCCGCTTACGGACTGACCGCCGAAGATTCACCTCCAGCCGGCAATGGGGAGCATCTCCGCCTGCATATCGGCGCCGCCACCGACGTCGAATTCGGCCCCTATCTGTTTCTCGCCCTGGACGGCATCGCCGCTGAGGTGCAACCGGAAAAATCGATCATGCTGCCACCGCTCAATCCCTTTCTGGCCCAGATCATGATCACCCGGTCGGCCGCTGCCCGCCCCCTCAAACACCGGGGCGATGAGCTCCGGGAAGAACTGGCCATCATCCTGCTGCGCCTGGCCAGCATCATCACCGACTGTCCGGAAATCAGAACACTCGACATCTCTTTGCGGGAGGCTCAGGACGGGAATTATTTCCTCATCTGCCAGAGCCGGGTCAGCGTCATCAGAAATAAATTACGGCCGCCCCGCCATCTGGTCATCGCCCCTTACCCCAATGAGTACGAGTTCCATGACCATCTGCGCGATGGCCGTCCTCTGTTGATCCGGCCGATCCGGCCCGAGGATGAAGATCTCCACCACGAGCTCTTCCACTCCCTTTCGCGGGAGACCAACTATTTCCGTTTCTTCAGCTACCGCCGCCACCTGACCCACGAACAGGCCGCCCGCTTCACCCAGATCGATTACGACCGGGAGATGGCGATCATCGCCCTGGTCGAGGAAAACGGCCGCCAGCGATCGATCGGCGTCAACCGTCTCACCTACCAGCCCCGTTTCGACAAATATGAATTCGCCATCGTCGTCGCCGACGACTACCAGGGACAAGGGGTCGGAGCCATCCTGATGAAGAGACTGTTGGAGATTGCCAGGGATCGGAAGATCCCCCGGATCTACGGCGTGGTTCTGGCGGAAAACCAGAAGATGATCGAATTCTGTCAGCGTTTCGGCTTCGTGGTCGACAGCCAGGAGAGCAACACCATCACCTTCCGCCTGGATCTTGATCCTTGAGAACCCTGAACCGGAAAACAGACTAGCAGCTCGTAAACGCTGAGTGCATTCAAGTGGTCCGCCTGAGAAGCGAGGTAAGAGAGACCTTTTCCAGGAGGTCCGAAAGACGGGACGGCAGCAACGAGAACTCGGCCTCGCGCTGTTTGAGTATCAGCAGGATGATACCCAGGGTCAGAAAAAGCAGATTCGGCAGACAGAAAAAGAAGATTGCGGCGGAAGGCAGCCACTCAGCCAGGTATTCACTGAACATTCCCAATATGTAGTAAGCCAGAACCACCCCCAGACCAGCGACAAAGCCCCGGAAGGTGGCCCCGCTGCGAACCGGAGTAAGGCTCAGAGCCAGCCCCAGGACAGCAAAGACCAGGCAGGAAAAAGGCTCGGTAAAACGGCCGTAGAGGGTAGCCCGGGTCGACGATGCGGTACGGCCGGCTTTTTTACGCAAAGCGATCTTACGCCGCAGCTCGGCAATGGTCATGGCATTGTTGCGCAAGCGGATATGGCCCTTTTCCCCCAGCAGCGACGAGATTTCGAAATTTATCCGGTAGTGGGAAAAATCGGTGACCCGGTAACTCTCCTGCCGGGCATCGTACTCATGGATGGTACCATCCTGGAGTTCCAGCAACAGACTCGAAGTACGACGGTCGCCAACGATCCGACCCCGGGTGGCGGTAATCGCCTGAGGATACTTTCCCCGCCTCTGATCCTCGATGAAAACATCCTCAACCCGACCGCTTTGCCGATCGATCGCTCCGATATAGATCGCCATGCCGGGAAAGGAAAGGTTGAGCGAGTAAGGCCTCAAAGCCAGGGTTACCTTCTCCTGAAGAATCTCGAAGGTTACCGTCCGGGCCTGACGCATACCCCAGGGAGCCAGCCAAATGCTGATCAGCAGGGTCACCAGAGTGGCTATAACCGCGAGCCTGAGAATTGGTTTCAACATGTCAACCGGAGTAACCCCGGCGGCTTTCAGGGCGATAATTTCACCGTCGCCGACCATGCGGCCGATACCGACCAGCACAGCAAAGAAAAAAGAGATGGGCAGGGCCATGGTCAGAAGCTGGGGAATCAATGCCAGTACCAGGCGGAAGACATCAAAAAAACGAACCCCTTCGGAGACCACCATATTGACGATCTTGAAAAGCTGGCCCAACAGAAGGATAAAAACCAGGGCCGCCAAGGTATAGGTAAAAGGCAGGAGAATCTCGCGCTGGAAATAACGATTGATAATAGTCATATCTACATATCACCGGTTTCCCGCAGACTGATGACCCGGGAACCGGCCACAATCAGGTGATCCAGCAGACGGATACCCAGAGCTGCGGCCGCATTCCGTAATTCCCGGGTGATCTTGATGTCTTCGGCCGACGGAGTACAACTGCCGCCGGGATGATTATGAGCCACGATGATGGCGGCGGATCGATGCAACAGGGCTCTGGTCATGACTTCCCGGGGATAGACAATACTCATGTCGACCGTCCCCCGGTGGACGATCTCGCTGCTGATCAGACGGTGACGATTATCGAGAAAAATAACCAGGAAACGTTCCTCCGGCAAACCTTCAAGACGGGCCCGGCAAAACTCACGGATCTGTTCCGGCGAAGTAACTGCCCGCCGGCGACGTTCCGGCTCTTCCAGATAAAGGATCAGAACTTCCCGATAGAGTTTCAGAAAAAGCGCCGCCTGAGGACCAAGACCTTCAACCTCTTGGAGACGATCCAGCGGGGCATCCAAAACCTCCTTGAGAGTCGGAAACCGCTCCAGCAGACGCTTGGCCACCGGTTTCACATCCCGGCGGGGAATGGCATAGCCCAGCATCAGCTCCAGAACTTCATAGGTATACCATCCTTCCAGACCCTGGCTCCGGAAACGCTCCTTGAGACGCCGCCGGTGGCCCACATAATCCGGTGGCTTGGTTTTTTCATTTTTTTCCGTATCGACAGGCTTCATGCTTGATTTTTTTCAGTTTAGACAATACATTGTGGAGGATCGAATCTCAATCAAGGTACGACTTAATCATTGATCAACCTCTCACTGGCAAGGATATATAAAACATGAAAATCGCAATCTCAGGCAAAGGCGGCGTTGGCAAAACCACCCTGGCTGGAACCCTGGCCCGGGTAATCGCCGCCAGCGGCCATAAGGTTCTGGCTATTGACGCCGATCCCGACGCCAATCTCGCTTCAGCCATCGGTTTCCCGCAGGAGGCGGTCGCCGGAATTACTCCCTTCGCGGAAATGACCGATTTCATTCAGGAACGCACCGGTTCCCAGAAGGGAACCTACGGCGGCATGTTCAAACTCAACCCCAGAGTCGATGACATCCCCGACCGTTTCAGCCTGAACCGTGAAAATCTCAAGTTGCTGGTCCTGGGCACCATTCCCGAGGGCGGGGGCGGCTGCTACTGTCCGGAAAGCGTGATTCTCAAGTATCTTTTACGCCATATCCTGCTGCAGCGGGATGAGAGCATTATCCTCGACATGGAAGCCGGTCTCGAGCACCTGGGACGGGGTGCCACCCGGGGAATCGACGCTTTCATCGTCGTCGTCGAACCTGGTTCACGCAGTCTGCAGACCGCCCGCCAGATCCGCAAACTGGCCGGTGATCTCGGAGTTGAACAGGTTTACGTGGTGGCCAACAAGATCGACAACGATGAGGACCGGAATTTCGTCACCGACAATCTCAAGGAGTTCAAGATCCTCGGTTTTCTCGATTACGACCGGGAGATCGTCGCCGCCGACCGTCGGGACCAGGCACCGTTCGACGTCAACCCGAGAATGGTGGAAAATGTCAAAACCATCTACAGCAATCTGCGCGCCGGGCTAAAAAGCGCGGAATAGCAGAGGCGGGGATAAATCCCGAACCCAAGCGGGTCAACTGAGCGCTTTTATCAGAAAACAACCTGGGATAATAACAGCCACGAAAGATCACGAAAAACCACGAAAGCCAAAGCCCCACCCGTTTCGTGCCTTTCGTGCAATTTCGTGGCTTAATGGCAGGCCATCCTTCTGGCCGGGAAACAACCAGCAAGCTTGGTCCGGAGCGCCTTACTTCCGGCGGCGCTGTTTCCGGCACTCGGGACTGCAGAAAAAGCGGCCGTTGGCACTTTCCGCCTCACTCTCGGGGACATACAGGCCGCACACCGAGCATTTGACCATCTTTTCTCCCACTCCGGTACTCCCGGGCCCTCCTCTTCCCGGCTGGACCCGGGACTGGCTGTGCCCGGCTGGCCGACGCGGACTGAACATGCGATAGATGAAATAGCCCAGCCCTGCCCATAACAGTAAACGAAACAAACTCCCTACCTCGTCTCCTCTTTTAACCGGTCACTTACCGACCGCTCGGCTGTAGGATCTGGCCGGACATTTTGAACAACCTGACCGGAGTCGTAAAAAACCGCTGGATAATATCTCCGACCTTCTCTCCCAGGCCTGTAACCGTTTTGGTTGAAATCTTGACGTCGTTGAATGGGCCCTTGGCCGTAACCGGAATGATAACAAAGGTTTTCTTGTCTCCGGTCATGATATAACCGAGCACCGGAATAGTAGCAAGCAGTTTGTCGACCGTCTGGAGAGGCTGAATCCCCATTTTAAGATCAATCTCCTCATCGACCAGCGAGACCTTGCCGGTGGCCAGCAGGTTCAGCCCCGGACCCTGGAGGGTAAAATCATCAATCGTCATCACCCCCCCGACAATGGTTCCCTGCCCGCTCATACTTCGATAAGGGACCCCGTTACTGAATTTCGGCAGGCGCAGGGAGGCGAACTGGGAGACATTGAGCAGTGAACAGATGTTGCTGATCAAGGTAAAGCGTTTCAGTTTGCCGTCTTTGAAGTTGAAACTGATCAAACCATCCAGGTTTTTTTTCCACTCCGACAGGGTCTGCCCCTGCCAGTCAAGTGCCAGGGTCAATGACCCTTCTCCACCCTGCATCGGCAGTCCCCGGTCGGGATTTTTCAGATAATCGTTGAATTTTTCGAAATTAATCCCGGAAAATTCCGAATCGAGAGAAAAAAGATCATCGGCAAACCACCAGTTGCCACTGAAATAGATATCTCCATCGAAACTGCGGCCATCGATCCTGGTGATATCGACCCCGGTCTTGTCAATCGTGGCTTCACCGGCAAGTTGATCGAGAACCAAGTTTTTCCAGGTCAGGTGCCGAGCCCGGACTTCAATCTGCAGGTTGTGGGTAGCGAGTTTCTCTTTCCACTCCATGAGCCGGCTGACTTCATCGGATTCGACCACATCGGTCAGTTCTTCAAAGGCGGTAATGCGCTCCGGCTGCTTGTCCGGAGCCCCCTCCCCCATTCCCGAATCCTCTTCCTGGGCCGCCATCTCGATATCGGGCGCCTGCAGCAATTTATCCAGATTGAGGTTCTCGGCCTCGATCAAAATTCTGCCGCCTACATCTGGAAAAGAGTCGAGATCGGCCTTGATTGAAACCGCGCTTTTCTGTTTCCCCCAGAGCCAGGAAAAGCGTTTCAGGCTGAGCCCGCTATCAGGGTTTCCGGCAAGCGCAAACCGGCATTGGTAAAAATTCTGCCAGGGAGCATCCTGACCAACCGGGCGGAACCCTTCGTTCCCAGACGGCAGGAGCAGGTGATCGAGCTGGCCGGTAAGTTCGACTTTCAATCCCATGGGCCAGGAAAAAGAGCGGCTCTTGCCCCCCTGGTCCAACAGATCGCTTAAGATCAGGTTCGATGAGGAGATCTCACCTTTGAGAAATCGTTCTCCGGAACCATTGAAAAGACTGCCCTTGAAAGCCAGGTCCGAACGCCCCCTCTGCAGGAAGAGGTGCCGGAAATGGATTTCATGCTGATTGAAGCTGGCCTGGCATTGGTAGCGGTCGAGACTCGAAGATATCGGTGACAACATCAGATCCGACCAGTCCAGATCGACATCACCGCTCAACCG
>JAADEO010000238.1 GCA_013153415.1 Deltaproteobacteria bacterium | reverse complement strand
CCTCCCGCCTGGGCCAGGCGCACCAGATCGGCTTCAGTCAAATGTTTGTCATCCGGAACTTTATTTTCGCTCCGGAGCAAACTTGTCTCATGCCAGGTTTCAAGGGCCCGGTCCAGACTGCTATCGTTGATCATCATGTTTTTGAACCTCATCTTGATGGCTTTGGAAAAAAGTCCATCAGCTTTTGCCTCGCCGGGTCGCGACCCGACCAGGCCTGCTTCATTCCCACCTGTTTTCGGGCGGGGGAAAAGATTTTTCCCGGTGCGGCACGCCTTTTCCTGTTGCCTAGATTCCCCGCCAGCCCCCGTTTGCAAGACAATTCTTCAGCTGTTGCAGGGCGGCCTGTTCCCGTTTGCGGATGGTTTCGATCGAGCAGGCGAAAGCCTCGGCCAGTTCCCGCAGGGTCAGATCTTCGAGCTTGCGGGCTTTGACGATGATCCGGTCTTTAGCATCCGGCAGCTTTTCCAGACAGTGTTGGACCAGCTCGGAAAGCTCCCGGCGCAGGAGGTTCGCCTGAGGATCGGCCTGCCGGTTGGTATCCTCGAGGATGATGCCTTTCCCAGCCCCCTTGTCATCGTCGTTGCCGTTGCTGCCGTCATTCGTGGCTACCGCCACGATGGTCGGGATGTAGCCCTGCAGTTTTTCGACTTCGGATACTGTCCAGCCCAGTTCCGCAGCCAGGTTCTCCGGGCTGGTTTCCAGGTTTTTTTTCTCCAGGCACTCACTTGCTTCCTGGAGCCGGCGGACCTGTCTCTGCACTTCATGGGGCAGACGTATCAGGGGCGCTTTGCGCAAGTTGTCGAGCATCTCTCCCTCGACCCGGTAGGCGGCGAAGACCGGCCACGGAGTCCTGCTTTCGGCATCGAAATTCTTTTTCGCCTCGAGCAGGCCGATGACACCGTAGTGGAAGAGCTCCTCCCGGGTCAGGGCCCGGCCATCGCGGCCGGCCGGGGTGTAGCGCAGGTAAATACGCTGAGCGATCCGTTGGATCAGCTCCTGGTCTGCTTTGCTCAGGTGGTAGGCTACGGAAGTTGCCGGCATCTCTCTCCTGGGGGGCTTTATCGAAGAAAAACTGATCTTTTCAACCGGAAATTTTTTCACCGAATGCGTCCGGCTACTCACATTATAATAGAACCCCGAATGGTAAAATGCAAGGAAGAACTGAAAAATACAGAGCTTTTGTCAGCTGTTTTCGCTTGCTGAAGGGGTGTTTTACGGTTGGTGATGGTCGGGAAAAGCGAGGACTGCGGTTGTCCGGTGCGAGGCGGGTTGCCGGTTCGTTCCCGGGCCTAAGTTCCTGAACCATGCCGGGTAGCGACAATTTTTTTGAAAAGTGGTTTTTTGCTTCGATAAAGGTTCACAGAAACTCGGCGGGAAAAGTTTTCCGCATGGACTTTTTTACGAAGCCATCAAGTTTTTTAACCGGAGGAGATTGCATCATGAAAAGAAAAATTTTGCACCCTATCGCTTCAAGTCTGACCGCGCTGCTGTTTGTGGGTCTGTTGTTGACCGGCTGTGCCGGCCAGAACGCCATGGTCATGGTCCCGCCTTCCTGCCAGGATGCGCTGGGGGCGAATTACCATGACCTCACCGACTATGAGATCGCCCGTCTGCTCGATGACGCCCTCAATGAGGATTGTTCCAGTTGCCTGGAGGATTGCTGGGTTCCTCTGATGAAACGTTGCCTCGATGATGGTCGGGATATTCCCCATCGGCACCTGGTCCAGGCGGTCAAAACCTTCAACCAGGAACAGTATAAACGATATTTCCACATGGCCGTCTACCGCTATTTCTTCGATTTGAGCCGGGGGCGGGGTGACTACCGCCCGGTCGACCGGCAACTGCTGCGCAGCTATTGCGCCATGCTGGTACGGAATTCAAACAGTCGGCACGACCCCCGATTGGCCCAGGCCATGGAACTCTGCCAGCGTCTCGATCCCGGCCTCTACAACAAAATGTTCAAATAGGAACCGAAAAGGAGGAGAAAATGCAAGCTAGAATCAAATCGTTTTTCTATGTCGGCGGGATGATGCTGATCCTGGGTATGGCGGCACCGCAACTGGTCCAGGGAGCTTACGTCGGAACCCAGTCTCCGGATCGGGCCGTGCAGATCGCCAAGAAATCCCGGACCCGGGTGGAACGCAGCGGCGACGATGTCAAACAGTCGTCCCGGGCTCTGTTCAAGGAGTTCGCCGATCGTACCGCGGCCCTGCAGGAGTTGCTCGATACCCGGCAGCAGCTCGAGGAATCCGGTCTTCTGGATAAAAACGATCCTGCCGGGGCCGCCCGCCGGGCCCATATCAACGGCAAGATCCTGATGGAGGTCGGGAAACTGAAGAAATCGTGCGATGCCAATCTCGCCGACCTGTTGCGGGCCCTGGATCGTTTCGATGCCGCTGTCGCCGCTTCCCTGGTCGACAGCCAGGCGACCCGCTCGATCAATACCAATTACGAACTCGCCTTGAACCGCTACATGCGGGACGAGAGGGTACGTTTCAAACAGGCCTCGGAACAGGCCCAGAAGGCTCTCGAGGCTTATCAGGAAGCGGAAAATCCCAAGGAGAAAAAACGTCTCCTGCAACGCTACAACCGGATCAAGCGCCGTCTGCTCCAGGTCGAGCAGCGGCGCCGGCTCTATGAAGCCCGGGTCAAAGTCGCGGCCATGAACCAGCGTTTCGCCGAACTCGTGCGGGAGAAGATCCGGGCCGAGGGCAGCGATATCTCGTCCGAGTTCCGCGACCTGCTCGCCAATCTCTACAATGTTTTCGCCAAGATCACCCCGGTCGCCGAAGTCGGCGGTACCGGCTCCCCGGAGCTGATGGCCAATCTCGGTTTTCCCAATGTCGAAGAGTTGCGTAACACCCTGGCCGTGGTCAGCGATGCGACCACCAAACTGGGCGGAGTGCTCGATGACATGGTCAACGACGTGATGGCCGGTCTCGGAGAGATCCGGGTGGTCAATACCAGCGGGATCAATTCGGAGTCCTTGAGTGTCGAGGAGGAGATGGAATTCCTGCGCCAGGCCCGGGTCCACTGGAACCAGTAGGCTGAAAAGTCAACCGATAACCCGAGAAGATCATGTTGAAAATAAAAAGGAGAATAGAGATGAAAAAATTGTTCCTGCTGATGGCTGCCCTGGTTCTGATCGCCGGCAACGGGCTTTTGCAGGCGCCTGCCGCCCGGGCCGGGTCACTTTATGAATTCTACGCCGACGCCTCGGCCGATACCCTGAAGAAAGAGACGAGCGAGATGGGAAAAGAGCTCAAAAAGACCTTTTCCCAGGATAATATCGCCCGCAATCAACAGAAAATCGATTTTGCCGCCTATTTCGCCAATCTCAAGAAAGCGGTTCTCTATGCCAGCAAGCTTTCCACCTACAGCCAGTACCACGAGGATCTCGAATTCGCTCGCGACAATGAGCTCTTCAAAGGCCTGCCGGAGGAACCCGCGAGGCAGGATACGGCCCGCGGCGTCAAAGAGCGCAAAGAGTTCGTTGAAGAGAAATACGAACGGACCAAGCTCAATGTCGAAGAAGAGATCAACACCTATGTCGATCTCCTCAATCTCTCTCTCGACACCTGTGAAGCCATGGCCAATAACGATTTGAGCGGCTTTCTGGATCAGCCGGAGAACCGGCGCCGGATCGAGCAGTGGCTCGATGGTGAGCAATTCGCTGCCTACCGGAAAAATGCTGCCGAACTGGGGCGGGCCTGGCCCGAAATCGAGAAGCGGATCTCCGGTCAATGCGCTCTCTGGCAGGGAAAACCGGCTTCGCCGACCACCCCGATTATCAATGCCGGTCTGGTAAACGGCCTGTAAACAATCAAAGAGTAGGAGAGTCTGAAGATGCGTACCCTGTTCATGCAAGAGGATGGCCGCCTGAAAACCGGCCGTTTGAGCCTGGCCCTGTTTCTGGTCCTGATTCTCGGCCTGAGCGCTCTCTTCTACCTGCAGAAGCCGGTCGATGAAGCGGTGGTCGTGGTCCGGCACATCTTCACCGCTCCCACCCCCCAAACCGAAACCGCGCCGCAAAAGCCGGCCCCGGTCGAAAAAAATGTTCCGCCGACTCCTGCGGCAAAGGTCGTAAAACCTGCAAAGCCGGTTGCTGCAAAGGTCGAAACGGCTGCCGAAAAACCGCGGCAGAAGGCGGCTCCGGTTCCGGAACCGACCCGTAAAGGCCGGCCGGAAAAGAAAATGCTGGCCGCATCCGAAAGCCGATCCCGGCCCGCCACCGAGGCTGGATCCAGGGCTGCGAAGACAGTCGTTGAGCCTGAAACCGGCAGTTTGAAATCGGATCCCGCACCATCCCGGGAAAGCCTCGCCGAAACGGCTGAAAAGTCAGTCAAAGATGAAAAAAAGGCGCTCGAAAAAACTGCGGGCCAGCCGACCGGGGTTACCGGAAACAACCCGGCGTCCAGGGTCGAAAAAGTCCAGGCCGACGTGGTGCCGGCGAAGAAGCTAACCTCCCCGGCTGTCGCCGATAATCGGAAATTGCTGCAGGAGGAGGTCGTGGTCGACCTGCAAAAAAAATGGCGGCCTGCCGCTCGCCCGGTGGACCAGGCCACTGCCGTCCACCTGATGTCCCAGGCGGCCCGGCAGCGTCTGGCGGCCGATTATTCCGGGGCCGAAGTCGAAAAGAAAACGGTGGCGCCGCCCAAGGTGGCGCAGGTTGCGCGAAGCGGGGTGGCCGAGGGTGAAAAGCCCGTAAAGAGTGCGGCCCGCAAGCTCCCGAAGCTCAAGGTCACCATACCGACGGCGGCGAAATCCCCGGGTCGCGACCAGCCGGCGGCGGTAACCGTCAGCAAGAGCGAATATCTCGATCTGCACCGGGCCTGGCGGAAAACCGGTGACGGTGACAAGCTCAATGATCGCATCATTCCGTTGCGGATCGAAAACCTGCGTTCCGCTTACCGTTTTCTGCAGATGAAGCCGGTGGTGATCCGGGCCGACGGCAGCTGTGTCGATCTCAATGACGGCAGTCGCATTCCCCCGCAGTCCCTGGACCGTTTTTCCGCTACCGTGATCCGGGTCGTCGATCCCTGGCAGAAATGGGGCGAGGAACTGCGGCGGGCCGGTCTCAGACGGGGCGAAAAATTCGAAGTCCGTTACTATCTCTACGATTTCGTCCGGCGTTCGGTCTACGCCCGGGCCAACCAGGCCTACGACTGGGCCCGTAACCGGGGCCTGCTCGATCCCTCGACCAAGCCTTCGGATATCGATGTCCTGGGCCGGGCCTATGTCGTCAAGCGGGATGGCGGCGGTTCTTTCGGGGTCTTCGTGCCCCTGCGCTTCACCACCCGGGACGGCCGGACCGTAAAGATCGATCCCCAGGCCTTCAACCATTCTCCGGATGTCCTGGCCCTGCACCGGGCCGGGCTCATCTGAGGTGCGAGCAATTTCAATCTCTAGTCGCGAGAGGGTCGCAAAATGCAGTTTATGAGCTGGTTTCTCAATAACTTCGGTCTCTTTTTCGGAATCGTATTTCTCTACTATATCTATCTCATGATCCATCGCCTGACCATTATCTACGATTACCTGCGCACGGTGCCGCTGGAGAACCGGGATTACCGGCAGCGGGTGGGCGAACATGCCGCCCTGAAATTCCTGGAGCCCTTTTTTGACCGCCTGCGTCGGACTGAGGGAGCCGCCCGGGAAGCGGTTGTCGATGCCGTCTGGTCCGAGGTCGAAGGGCGGATCGGCATCCATTTCCAGGCTTTGAACGGTTATGTCAACACCCTGATCCTGATCGGTTTCGCCGGGACTATCTTCGGCTCGATCGGGGCTTTCAACGAGATGTTCGCCGGACTCGCCAAGGGCCGGACCGCGACCACGGTATTCGCCGCGGCCTGGAACAGCGGCCTGGCCACCGCGCTCTATACCTCGCTGGCGGCCGGGGTTATCGGCGGTCTGGTGGTGACAATCATCTATTCGCGTTTCCTCATGGCCCGGATGAAGCGGCTCGAGACCCTGGTCGGTTTGAGAATCAGCGAAATTGTCGATGCGACAGGGGAGAGTGCGGTTGCAACGCAACCGCGTCCGGGCCAGGTGCTGGATCGCTTCCAGATCCAGGAAATCTTTCGTCGGGCCTCCCTGGCTCAGGTGGGAGTCGGTAATGAGTAGGAGACGAAACCGCGATCTGGCCGGCATGGGGCAGGCCACAGTCGATCCCGGCAAGGACCTCTTCGCTTACCTTTTCATCCTCATCATGGTGTTTTCTTTTATGTTGCTGATGACGACCGAAGAGCGCCACTCCCGCAGTTCCAGCTACCGGGCGCCGCAGAATGCCGCAGCCGGACACTCGACCCTGGCCCGGGTGCGACCGACCGCTATCGGTCACCTGGAAAAGCGCGACGGGGCCATCGTCCTGGTCTTCGCCGGGAAAAGTTACGATCCGCTCAAAGATGTCGCCGGGCTGGAGCGTGACGGCCGTGTTATCAGTCGACAGGATGAGGATGGGGTGGAGCAGGCGACGCTCTATCTCGCGGCCGACAACGCCGGCCTGGTTTCACTGGCGGAATACCTGGAGGCCTTCAGATCCCTGGGGGAGCACGGGATCAACGTCGCTTTCGCGGAACGGGTGCATTGAGGTGGCTATTCTGAATCGCAAAATCTTTCTCGGCCTCATGGTCCTGGTCGTTCTCTGGCCGGCTTTCGCCGAGAGCGAGGCTGCAGACGATCCCTGGGCCCGGCTGCGGGCCCGGGTGGCAACCAGCGAGCGGCAGATCGAGACCGCGACCCTGCAAATGAAAAAGGCGGCCGCCGGTCCCAAGGAGGATCCCTGGCAAACCCTGCGCCGGATCGTCATACCTTTCGCTTTGGAGTTGGAAAAGGAAGAGACGGTTCCGGGCCGACCGGGAAAACTGGCCCGGATCGTAGACGGCAAGCTGGCCCCCTGGAAAGGAAAGATCGCCATGGCGGCTGATTTCTTCGTCATTCCGGAAAGCGTCATCAAGGCGGTGATCATGGTCGAATCGGGCGGTGATCCCCGGGCCCGGGCCACGACCAGCAGTGCCGCCGGTCTCATGCAGACCATCGCTGCGACCTTCGCCGCGGCCCGTCGCGACTTGCTCGGTCAGGGCATCGTTATTCCCGACGATCCCTGCGATCCCTACGCCTCGATCATGGCCGGAAGCTGGTACCTGGACCGGATGTTCGTTCAGGCCGCGGCCGACGGAAAACCCGGGGTCGACGATCGCCGCCGGATCGCCGCCTGGCGTTATCCGCTCGAATATTACTATGCCGGACCCGGTCACGGCCGTAAACCCGCCTCCCGGGTACTGATCTATGCCGGGGGGAAAAAGGTTATGATCGACAAGCGTTCCTATTCGCGGAAGGTGTTGACCTGGGCCCGCAAAATCGGTTCCGGCCGGGTTGGAGAGACTACGATTTTATCGCAAACCGGAGGTGTATGATGAACAGTGATGAATATGGAAATATGGAAAACGGTGGTGAACGACTCTCCATTCTGAGACTGCTGCTGGGAGGGCTGATCCTGCTTTTGGCCTGGCTGCTTTCGGGCTGTGGCGCCTATTCGGCCGTGCCGGTGACCTTGCAGGAACTCAAGCATTACGTGGTCGAACAGGAGGAGAGCTATCCCAGCGATCTGCGCAGCACGGTGCGGGCCGCCGAGGCCGGATTGAGCCGGCTGGAGTTCGATATCGACCGGATCGAGCTCAGCGACAATAAAGGCTATATCGCGGCCCATTGGCACAAGACCCGGGTGAGCCTGGAATTCACGGCGATTACCCCGCATTTGACCCGGGTTGAAAACCGAATTCTGAAATCCGGCAACTGGCGTGATTATTCCAGTGAAAAAGAGCTTTTCACGGCCGTACGCCGGGCTCTGGACGACCGGCGGGAGACTCTGGGTTCCTGGCAGCGGGCCGTCAGGCGGATGGTTCCTCTCCATTATCGTCCAGAGCCCGGTGCCGCGGTGGTGGCCTGGGTCAGACCGGAAACGACTATAAAAATCGATAAAGAGAGCTCCCGACCGCCGCGTTGGACCGCGGTCAGTTTGGAGATGGGAGGTTATGGTTTTCTCGATCGGCAGGCCTATCGTCTGAACCCGGCCGAAACCAAGCATCCCGAAGCAAATTCCACTCGGGAACTGGCG
>JAADEO010000056.1 GCA_013153415.1 Deltaproteobacteria bacterium | reverse complement strand
GGCGGTGGCGCCGCCGGGAGCGCACCCGCGGGAAGCGGTGGCAAGGCCGGGGGGCGATACTCCCTGTCGACCAACGATCCCGGTAAGGCCCTGTTGACCCATTACCGGAAAATGGCGGAGATCAACCTGGTGGTCAAGGGTATGGATATCGGTGATCTCGAACGGGATGGCATCCCGGATATCGTTTTTACCGATGGCGAGAAGATCTATGTCTATCAGGTGACTCCCAAGGGGTTGAAATTCCGCTATCGTTACCATTTCGATGAGTGGGGCAGCATCGTCAATATTCTGGTCGGGGATGTGACCGGGGATCATCGCGACGAGATCCTGGTCAACGTTTTCAAGGAGAGCGAAGACGGCTTCTCCTCATTCATCATCGGCAAACAGCAGGGGCATTACCGGATTCTGGCTCGCAACATCCATTTCGTGATGGGGCTTTTGGGCGGCAAGTCGGTAGCCGATAAAGGTGTCTATTTCGTCGGGCAGGGTTTTGCCGGGGAGATGCTTTTCGGTAGCAAGATCTATATGCTCAAGTTTAAAGACGGTGAAGTCTCGTCGGGCGGCAATTTCGCGGTTCCCAGCGGCTTCACCCTGCCGGGCGCGGTTTTCGCCGACATCAACCATGACGGCAAACGGGAACTCTGTTTCATCAATTCACGTAACTTTCTGGAGATCTACCAGGGCAGCCGGCGCCTCTGGATCAGTGACGAAAGGCTCGGGGGATCCTTGAGCAATGTCCAGTACGAAGTCGGTACCGAGAAGGTCAGCTACACCGAAAAACGGCAGATCAATCCACCGATGCGGGCGGTTGATTTTGATGGTGACGGTCATCTGGAGCTGTTGCTGACCGACAATGAATCCTCGATGTCGACCTCTTTCGGGGAGTACGGTTTCCTGAACAAGGGACATGCCAAGATGGTTCTCAGCACCGGCACCGGTTTTACCGTGAAAAAGGTCACCGGAACCATGGACGGGCCGGTTCAGGGGCTGGTTTTTATCGGTAATGAGCTGGTTTGCGCCATGGTCAAACGAGGTGACGATCTTCTCAAGGTGACTGGTAACACCTACCTGCTGGCTTTCCCTCTGCCACCGCGTCGCTGATTGGGGAACCCCCGCTCCGGGGCCAGCTAGCGCTGCTGGAAGAATTTCTCCAGGCGGTCCATGCCGGCGGCGATGTTTTCCAGGGAGTTGGCGTAGGAGAAGCGGATGAACCCTTCGCCGCCGGCTCCGAAATCGACGCCCGGGGTCACTCCGACCCCGGTTTTTTCCAGGATTTCGAAGGCGAAGGCATAGGCATCGGAAGTGAAGCGCCGGGCGTTGGCGAACACATAGAAAGCCCCGGTAGGTTCGACCTTGACCGTCAACCCGATCTCCCGGACCCGGCGCAGCATGAAGCGCCGGCGTTCATCGTAGATCCGACGCATGTGCTCGAGCTCGTCTTCCACCCCCGGCAGGGTCAGGGCGGCGAGGGCCGCTTCCTGGGCGAAGTGGGGGGCCGAGATTAGGAAGCTCTGCTGCAGGGTCTGCAGGACCCGCATGTAGGGGCGGGGGGCGATCAGATAACCCAGACGCCAGCCGGTCATAGCGTAGAGTTTGGAAAAGCCGTTGAAGATGAAAGCGTTGTCGGTGAACTCCAGAACCGAGTGGGCCTGTCCCTCGTAGACCAGTCCGTGATAGATTTCATCCGAGAGGATGGTCGGACCGAGGGCGGCGAGCTCCCGCATTCTCCCGGCATCGAGCAGACAGCCGGTGGGGTTGGCCGGGGAGTTGATGAGGATGGCCCGGGTCTGTGGTGTGATGCCCTTTCTCAACTCCTGGGGTTCGAATTGGAAGCCGTTGTCCTCGAAAACCCTGATCGGTTGTGGTATCCCGTCGCAGTAGCTGATAAAGTTGTTATAGCAGGCGTATCCCGGGTCGCTGAGGATCACCCGGTCGCCGGGATTGAGCAGGGCGGCGCAGGCCAGAAGCAAGGCCGGAGAAGTGCCCGAGGTGACCAGGACCTGTTCCGGGCTGACCGTGACCCGGTAACGTTCGTGGTAGTGTTCGGCGATGGCTGAGCGCAGTTCGTAGAGTCCCAGACTGTGGGTATAGTGAGTCTTGTCGGCCTCCAGGGCCCGGACCCCGGCTTCCTTGATCGGCGCCGGAGTCGGAAAGTCGGGTTCTCCGACCGAGAGATGGATGATGTTGCGGCCGGCCCGTTCCAACTCCTGGGCCCGTTCCAGAACATCCATGGCCATGAAAGGCTTCAGTCCGGCCGCCTTGCGGGAGAGATTTTCCGGGGTCACGTCGTACCTCGCTGTCTGGGTTGTCTGGCGGCAGACTTACGGGTTGCGCCTGTCAGTCTGCCCAAGCTGGATTGATGCGGGGGACAATTCACGCAACCCTGAGGTGCCGTACGGCCCGCAAATAAGTGCTCTTATCAGAACAGTTTCTAGTTTCTTTTTATTTTTGAGATCAGGAAAATAACCTGTAAGGCACTAAAAATCAAGCCAGGAGAGGAATTTTACATGTTTGCTACCGAAAAACTGATCAAAATGGCACTCGAAGAGGATCTCGGTTCCGGCGATGTCACCACTTTGTCTACAGTTCCGCCGGGGACCGTGGCCCGGGCCCTGATCAAAGCTAAGCAGGAGTGTGTTGTTTCCGGTCTCCAGGTCCTGGGACTGGTCTTCCGCACCCTCGATGCCTCCCTGAAAATCGAGGCCCGGGTCAAGGATGGCGACCGGCTCGAACCCGGCGACCCGCTGATGGCGGTGACCGGCAATGTCATCTCGATTCTGATGGCTGAACGGGTAGCGCTCAATTTCGTCCAGCGGCTTTGCGGAATTTCGACCCTGACGGCCCGCTTCGTCGAGGCGGTGGCCGATTTTTCGGCCGAGATCGTCGATACCCGCAAAACCACGCCGGGCTGGCGTTCGCTGGAAAAGTACGCGGTTCAGGTCGGCGGCGGCCGCAATCATCGCCACGGCCTTTTCGACGGCATCCTGATCAAGGATAATCACATTCGGGCCGCCGGCACGATTACCGATGCTGTCAGCTATGCCAAGGGATTGGCCCCGCACGGACTCCGAATCGAGGTCGAAGCGGCGACCCTCGACGAAGTCCGGGAAGCGGCCCGCTGCGGAGCCGAGATCATTTTGCTCGACAACATGGATGAGGAACAGCTCCGTGAGGCAGTCGACCTGATCCACCAGGAGTATCCGACCGTCAAGCTCGAGGCCTCCGGAGGCATAACCCTGGAGACGGTAGCCGCGGTAGCTGCCACCGGGGTCGATTTCATCTCGGTCGGAGCTCTGACCCATTCGGCTCCGGCAATCGATATCTCTCTCGACCTGGTTTCGTGATAGAAGCGTTTACGACTCCCTGGGGGAGCGAAGTCGAGATTTTCACCGAACTCGATTCGACCAATCGCTACCTGAAAAGCCGGGCCCGGGCCGGAGCCCCGCATGGTCTGGTGGTGGTGGCCGAGACCCAGACCGCCGGTTCCGGACGGCGGGGTCGGCAGTGGCACTCGCCGGCCGGCCTTAATCTCTATTTTTCCCTGCTCCTGCGCCCGGAACTGGGTTTTACGGAAGTCGCCCCGTTTTCCCTGGCGGTGGCGGTGGCCCTGAAACGGGCCCTCGATCCTTTGGGCGGTGAGCTGATGATCAAGTGGCCCAATGACCTCTATGGCCGTGGAGGCAAGTTGGCCGGCATCCTCGCGGAGATGGAACCCGGTCCGGATGGCCCGGCTTTCGTGATCATTGGCATCGGACTCAATGTCAATGCCAAAAGGGATGATTTTCCTCCCGAATTGCGGGCCCGGGCCACTTCCCTGGCCCTGGAGTACGGTCGTTGTTTCGAGCGGGGAGAGCTGCTGGGCGAGGTTTTGGAGAAATTGGCCGAAGTGGAGAAAATCTACAGTCGTCAGGGATTGCGGGGCGAACTCGGTGAAAACATCAATTCCGCTTTCTATCTGAGTGGGCGGGAGATCGTCGTGGTTGCCGGTAAAGAGCGGGTTCGGGGCATCGCCCGGGGCATAGACGATCGCGGCCGGCTGCGGATGCTGAGTCGGGATGGTCGGGAGCTGCTTTTCGCTGCCGGTGAAGCCTGGTTGGAGAAAAAATCCTGAGTTTACAACTTTTCAGCAGGTGTATTTGATTATGTTAGTGGTTATCGATGTTGGCAACACCCATACGGTGATCGGTCTCTACCGGGAGGATGAACTGATCGACAACTGGCGGATCTCGACCGATGCCGATCGTACCCGGGATGAATATATCATCCTCCTGCAGGAGTTCCTGCGTTCTCTGGGGCTCGACCGACGCGAGGTCGAGGGCATGATGATTTCTTGTGTCGTGCCCCCGGTTCTCAATGAACTTCTTGGCCTGGCCCGCAAATATTTCCATTTTCGTCCCCTGGTGGTCGGCCCCGGTATCCGGACCGGGTTGCCGATTCTGCTCGACAACCCCCGGGAGGTCGGTGCCGACCGCATCGTCAACGCCGTGGCCGCCTACCAGAAGCACAAAAAGGCGATGGTGATCATCGATTTTGGTACGGCCACGACTTTCGATTGTGTTTCGAGTCTGGGGGAATATCTCGGCGGGGTGATCGCCCCGGGGATGCATATCTCGATGGAAGCCCTTTGCCAGCGGGCTTCCAAGCTACCTCGGGTGGAGCTGGTGCGTCCCAAGGAGGTGATCGGCAAGAATACGGTTCACTGCATGCAGTCGGGAGTGGTGTATGGCTACCTGGCGCTGGTGGAGGGGCTGGTCAACCGTATCAAGGAGGAACTGGGGGGGGATATCCTGGTGGTCGCTACCGGGGGGCTGGCCCGGGTAGTTGAAAAGGAGACCGGAATTATTGATGATGTCGATGAACTTCTGACACTCTGGGGATTAAAATACCTTTATAATCTGAATAGTAATAAATAATTTGACAATGCCATCTTAAGATGATAAAGTTTATCATCTTTTAATGTTTTATGCAGATGGTGTTCAACAATGAAATTGACCAGAGCTTCAGATTACGCTATTCGCGGCGTAATCTATATGGCGATGCAGCCCGCGGGTGCGATCGTCGTAATTCCCGAGGTGGCCCGGGAGATGGATGTGCCGGTCGGCTTTCTGGCCCGGATCTTCCAGAGTTTGAGTCGGATTGGGATCGTGATCTCCCACCGGGGCAAGAAGGGCGGCTACTCCCTGGCCCGTAAACCGGAAGAGATAACCCTTTGTGATGTGATCGAGGCGGTGGAAGGTGATATCCGGATCAATACCTGTCTCGATGGCTACAGCGAATGCAACCGGATGAGCTATTGCCCGGTGCGCAAGGAACTGGCCGGGGTCCAGAATGAACTTTTAAACAGTCTCAAGAAAACCAATTTCGCCGAACTGGCGGCCCAGGAAAAAGCCCACCGCGATACATTGGCATGATCTCACTTAAATTCATTCCTTAATTATTTTCTGCATTTTTTCCAGGATCATCAAGGCCTTGATCGGAGTTGTCCGGTCGAGGTCTGTTTTTTTGAGCAGTTCGCTTATTTTTTGGTAGCGTTTTTGGACCGCCGGGTCCGGGTCGGCCGGGGCCGGGGGTTCGAGTAGGGGCAGGTAGCCGCTCTGCGCGGTACTGTCGCTGCGGCTGCCGGCGACGCTTTTGCCGGTCATTCGCAGGTTGCCGCCGGCGGCGATCTCGGCGGCTTCGAGGTTGGCGAGGATTTTTCGGGCCCGCTCGATGACCGCATCCGGAATCCCGGCCAGTCTGGCGACTTCGATGCCGTAACTGTGATTGGTGGCGCCTGGGTTGATGCGGTGCAGGAAGGTGATACCCTCGTCCTGCTGCTGGATGGCGACGTTGTAGTTGCGGATCCGTTTTTTGATCAGTTCGAGTTCGGTCAGTTCGTGATAATGGGTCGCGAAGAGGGTCAGGCTGCCGAGCCGGTCGCAGATCTCCTCGGCGATCGCCCAGGCCAGGCTGAGACCGTCGAAGGTGCTGGTGCCCCGGCCGATCTCATCTAAGATGATCAGGCTTTTTTCTGTCGCCTGGTGCAGGATGCGGGCGGTTTCGGTCATCTCGACCATGAAGGTCGACAGCCCCCGGCTGAGGTTGTCCGAAGCTCCGACCCGGGTGAAGATACGATCGAAAATTCCCAGCCGGGCCCGGGCGGCGGGAACGAAACCGCCCATTTGGGCCATCAGAGCGAAAAGCCCGTTCTGGCGCAGAAAGGTCGATTTCCCGGCCATGTTGGGGCCGGTGATGATCCAGATTTGTTCGAGGTCGCTTGCAAGCCGGGTGTTGTTGGGTACGAAACCGTCGGTCAGGGTTTCGATGACCGGGTGGCGGCCCTCCTCGATCTCCAGGACCTGCGCGTTCGTGACCAGTTCCGGGCGGCAGTAGTGTTGCTCGTCGGCGACCTCGGCCAGGCAGCAGAGGACGTCGAAGAGGGTCAGCCGTCTGGCCGATTCCCGAATCCGGTCGATCTCGGCCGCAACCTGCCGGCGCAAGGCCAGAAAGATTTCATATTCCAGGGTATTGATCTTTTCTTCGGCCCCTAAGATCTTGTCCTCGTACTCCTTGAGTTCCGGGGTGATGAAGCGGTCGGCGTTGGTCAGGGTCTGGCGCCGGATGTAGCTTTCCGGCACCTGGTCGAGATTGCGCTTGGTGACCTCGATATAGTAACCGAAAACCCGGTTGAAACGGACCTTGAGACCGCTGATCCCGCTTTTCTCCTTCTCCCTTTGTTCATACTCGAGCAACCACTGCTTGCCGTTGCGGCTGATGGCCCGCAGCTCGTCCAGAGCGTCGTCGATTCCGTCCCGGATCAGCCCCCCCTCGGTGACGGCCAGGGGCTGCTCATCTTTCAGGGTCCGTTCGATGGCGTCTACCAGCTCTTCCAGTTCGAAAAGACCGTCGAGGGCCTGGTTGATCAGAGTCGGCTGCAGGGGCAGCTGGTTCAGAAGTTCCTTGATCGGCGGAATCAGGTTGAGAGAATCCTTGATCGCGATCAGGTCGCGGCCGCCGGCTTTGCCAGCCGCCAGGCGACCCGCCAGGCGGTCGAGATCATAGAGTTGTTTGAGCTTTTCCTGGAGCTGGCGGCGGCAGCGCTTTTCCCGGAGCAGGATCTCGACCGCGTCGAGCCGCTGGTTGATGAGCTCCGGATCGAGCAACGGAAAGAGCAGCCACTCCTTGAGCAGGCGACTGCCCATCCCGGTCCGGCAGCGATCCAGGACCCCGAGCAGGCTGCCGGTTTTGTTCTGATCCCGGATGGTCTGGAGCAACTCTAGGTTGATGATCACGCTGCGGTCGAGCTGCATGAATTGGCTCGGACGGTAGACGGTGAGGCTGCGGATATGGTCGAGACGACACTGTTTCTGAGTTTCTCCGACGTAGGCCAGAGCGGCGCCGGCGGCCCCGAGGCCGAGACTTAAGTCCTGGCCGCCGAAACCATCGAGATTGAGGGTGCCGAATTGCCGGCAGAGAAGCTGACGGCCGGCTGACGTGGAGAAGATTTCCTCTTCCGGTTGGCAGGTCAGGTGAGTGTCGGGAAAATTCCGCCTGATGGCTTCGATCCATTCCCGATCGGGGCCGCCTGAAGTCGGCAGCAGGATCTCGCTGGGATGGGAACGGCCGAGCTCGTCGAGCAGGCTTTCGCAACCGTAAAGTTCGGTTACCCGGAATTTGCCGGTGCTGACATCGATGAAGGCGAGGCCGAAAAATTCATTTTTACGCCGGTCCCAAGAAACTGCGGCCAGGAAGTTGTCCCGGTCGGCCTCGAGTCCGTCGCTCTCCAGGTTGACGCCCGGGGTGATGATCCGGGTAACTTCGCGCCGGACCAGGCCTTTTGCCTGCTTGGGATCCTCGACCTGGTCGCAGACCACGACCTTGTGACCGGCCTTGACCAGGGTCGAGATATAGCCGTCGGCGGCGTGGTGGGGGAACCCGCACATCGGTACCGCGTCTTCGCTTTTCTTGTTGCGGCTGGTCAGAGTTATTTTCAGAACCCGGGCCGCGATCTCGGCATCGGCAAAGAAGATTTCGTAGAAATCCCCCATGCGAAAGAGCAGGATTTTATCCTCATGCTGCTTTTTGACCGCCAGGTACTGCTTGAGCATCGGCGTGAGTTTGCGGGGTGCGGCTGGAGTCTTGGCGGGATCGGTCATGGCGCGGTCTGTTGCTGTTTGCCG
>JAADEO010000065.1 GCA_013153415.1 Deltaproteobacteria bacterium | reverse complement strand
TGCAACCCGCGGTCTGGGTGTGGAAACGCATCATCATCGAGCCCGGCTTCTGGGCCCCGAAACGCTCTTTCATAAGTTTGGCCCAGAGCCGACGGGCGGCCCGGAACTTGGCAACTTCTTCGAGGAAGTTGTTGTGGACATTGAAGAAGAAGGAGAGCCGCTTGGCGAAGACATCGACATCGAGCCCGGTTTTGACCGCGGCGTCGACATAAGCGAGACCGTCGGCCAGGGTGAAGGCGACCTCCTGAACCGCCGAGGAACCGGCCTCGCGGATATGGTAGCCGCTGATACTGATGGTGTTCCAGTTGGGCAGGTTGTCCTTGCAGTAGGAGAAGATGTCGGTGATAATCTTCATCGAAGGCTGCGGCGGGAAGATGTAGGTGCCGCGAGCGAAATACTCCTTCAGGACATCGTTCTGGATAGTGCCGCGCAGCTTGTCGGAGGCGACTCCCTGTTTTTCAGCAACCACGATATACATTGCCAGCAGGACTGCGGCCGGGGCGTTGATGGTCATCGAGGTGCTGACCTTGTCGAGGGCGATCTGATCGAACAGCACTTCCATGTCGGCCAGCGAATCGATCGCCACCCCGACCTTGCCGACCTCGCCCTCGGCGAGTTCATGGTCGGAATCGTAGCCGATCTGGGTCGGCAGGTCGAAAGCCACGCTCAGGCCGGTCTGGCCCTGCTCCAGCAGGTAACGATAGCGCTCGTTGGTCTGCTTGGCCGAACCGAAACCGGCGTACTGGCGCATGGTCCAGAAACGGGCCCGGTACATGGTCGGCTGGACGCCCCGGGTAAAAGGGAACATCCCCGGAAACCCGACCTCGTCGGTGTAATCGATGCCTTCGACATCCTCGGGCGTGAAGAGCCGTTTCATCTCGATCCCGGAGGTCGTGGTGAACTGCTCCTTGCGTTCGGGGAAGCGACTCAGGGCCTTTTCGACCATCGCTTCCCACTGCCCCCGGCGTTCAGCCAGCCGGGCCTTTTTCTCTCCGTGTGTACAACTCATAATCTCACCTCAGTCTACAGGGGAATGTTGCCGTGTTTGCGCCAGGGTTTCTCTTCTTCCTTGTCCTGAAGCATCTCCAGAGCCCGGATGATCTTGATCCGGGTCATTTCGGGCATGATCACCTCATCGACGAAACCGTAGGAGGCGGCCCGGTAGGGGTTGGCGAAATTCTCCTTGTAAGCATCGACCAGTTCCTGGCGCTTGGCCACCGGATCCTCGGCGTTTTTGAGTTCCTTATTGAAAACGATGTTGACGGCGCCGTCCGGGCCCATGACCGAGTACTCGGCGGTCGGATAGGCAAAATGGATATCGGCCCCGAGCTGGCGCGAAGACATGGCGCAGTAGGCTCCGCCAAAGGATTTGCGGGTGGTGACGGTGATCTTCGGCACCGTAGCCTCGGCATAGGCGAAGATGATCTTGGCACCGTGGCGGATGATGCCGCCGAACTCCTGGCCGGTCCCGGGCAGGAAACCGGGCACGTCGACAAAGGTCAGCAGCGGGATATTGAAGGCATCGCAGAAACGGATGAAGCGGGCGCACTTGTCGGAAGCATTGATATCGAGACAGCCGGCCATGAAATTGGGCTGGTTGGCGATGATCCCGACCGACTCGCCGTTGAAACGGGCGAAACCGACAACCAGATTCTTAGCATAATCGGGCTGGATTTCGAAAAAGTCTCCGTGGTCGGCAACCAGCTTGATGATTTTCTTGATATCGTAGGGCCGGCGCGAATCAGCGGGAACGACATCGTTAAGCTCCGGAATCACCACTTCTACCTCGCCCTCATAAGGCACGACCGGGGGTTTTTCACGATTGCTCTGGGGCAGGAAGGAGAGCAGGGTTTTGACCTTGTCGATCGTATCCTTGTCGTTTTCGCCGGCCTGGTGGCAGACCCCGGAAACTTTCATGTGGGTATTGGAACCCCCGAGCTTCTCCTGGGTGACATCCTCGTTGGTCACGGTCTTGATAACGTTGGGTCCGGTGATGAACATGTAACTCGACTTCTTGGTCATGATGATGAAGTCCATGATCGCCGGCGAATAGACGGCCCCCCCGGCGCAGGGCCCGAGAATCGCCGCAACCTGGGGAATGACTCCGGAATAGATCGTGTTGCGATAGAAGAGTTCGGCGTAACCACCGAGACTGGCGACACCTTCATGGATACGGGCACCGCCCGAATCGTTCAGGGCGATGAAAGGGGCTCCGCTTTTGGCCGCCATGTCAAGCACTTTGCAGATTTTCTGGGCGTTGGTCTCGCTCAGGGTACCGCCGATGGCGGTGAAATCCTGAGCCGCAGCGAAGGTCAGGCGGCCGTTGACCTTGCCATAGCCGCAAACCACGCCGTCGCCCGGGATCTTTTTTTTCTCCATGCTGAAATCGGTGCAGCGGTGGGTCACGAACTTGTCGACCTCCTCGAAGGTCCCCTCGTCGAAGAAATAAAGGATCCGCTCCCGGGCCGTCATCTTGCCGGCCTCGTGCTGCTTGGCGATCCGGGCCTCGCCACCGCCGAGTTCGGCGGCCGCGTTCATTTCCTGCAGGCGTTTTATCTGTGCTTCTTTCAAAGACATTCTTACCCCCTCATATAGCTTTTAATTCTGCATGTATTCAGATGATTGTATACTGCATACTATGCCGCGAAAGCTCCAAGTATTATAGATCTCGAGTTCCTGTCAAGAAAAATTTCTCCCGGTAAATGGAATACGCGTACGTATCCAAACATCCCGGAAGGCGGGAAACCGTCGTCAACTGCGACCGACCCCGGTATAAACGAATCCGGCGGCCCGGACCTTGTCGCCGTCGTAAACATTGCGCAGGTCGGCAAAGCAGTTGCCGGTCATGACTTTGCCCAGACGTTCCAGGTCGAGGTAGCGAAACTGGTTCCACTCGGTAACCAGGACCAGAACATCGGCCCCAGCGGCGGCATCATAGGCATCCTCGGCATAATCGATTTCACCGGCCGGGAAATGCTCCTGGAAAGAGGTCATGGCTTCGGGGTCGTAAGCCCGGATCCGCACCCCCCGTTCCCTCAAAGCTTCGACCAGGTAGAGGGCCGGTGCGTCGCGAACATCATCGGTTTCCGGTTTGAATGCCAGGCCCAACAGGGCCACGGTCTTGCCGGTGCAATCACCACCCAACAGGGCGACAATCTTCTCCATCATCCGCTCCCGCTGGCGGCGGTTGACCTCGATCACCGATTCCACGATCCGCAGGGGCTCTCCGAACTGCCGGCCGGTGGCGGCCATCGCCAGGGTATCCTTGGGAAAACAGGACCCGCCGTAACCGGGGCCGGCATGGAGAAATTTCTTGCCGATACGACCATCGAGCCCGATACCACGGGCAACGTGCTGGACGTTGGCCCCGACCTTCTCGCAAAGATTGGCGACCTCGTTGATGAAACTGATCTTGGTGGCGAGAAAGGCGTTGGCGGCATACTTGATCAACTCCGCGGTCTCAACGTTGGTAATCACGAAGGGAGTTTCGTTGAGATAAAGGACATTGTAGATATCCTTCATGATGGCGATGGCCTGGTCGCTCTCGGCCCCGATCACCACCCGGTCGGGACGCATGAAATCACCGATCGCCGCCCCTTCTCTCAGGAATTCGGGATTGGAGACCACATCGAAATCGATTCCGGTCGACTGGTTCTCGCTGATGACCGCACGCACCATCTTTCCGGTGCCGACCGGCACCGTGCTCTTGTCGACCACCACTTTGTAGCCGTTCATCAGCCGACCGATATCGGCAGCCACGGCCCGAACCTGGCTCAGATCAGCCGAACCATCAGCCGCTGGAGGTGTACCGACGGCAATGAAAATCACCAGCGAACTCTCGATACCTTTTTTGAGATCGGTACTGAAAGCCAGCCGTTTCTGGTTGACGTTACGACTGACGAGATCTTCGAGGCCAGGCTCGTAGATGGGCATTTCCCCCCGGTTGAGCCCGGCTATCTTCTCTTCATCGAGATCGATACAGAGTACATGCATCCCGAATTCGGCCAGACAAGCCCCGGTCACAAGGCCGACATAACCAGTGCCGATAACCGTGATATTCATCCACTGCTCCTATTATCGCGGCAAACTGTTTAAGCGGTGGCTTGTTTTCATCAACCAGCGCAATCCCAACCCGGAAAACCGTTACTATCATCAAATCCCGGTTTTACAAAATGAATTTTGCAACTTCTCAGCCCAGGCTCCGAAACCGGGGTGCTTCTGGCTGTTTTCTTGCATCAAAAAGATTTATTCGGACCGGGTTGCTTCCAGTGCCAATCACGCCAATTTTCAACGAACTGTAAATGAAAGAGAGGAATCGTATTCCAGTTTACGTTTCTTGAACTGTCGTCCCGCATCGCCATCAACCAGGGTGAGCGTCCACAGACCCGCCCGGGGCGGGATGAAAGCGAAACTTCCCTGCAGATCGGCAAAAATCACCCGGCTGCCGAGCGTTTCATCCAGAAGATCATCAGACTCGACCAGCAGCCGATCATCAGCCAGCCGCCCATTGAGATACTCGATCTCGATCCGGGCGTAAGGCAACGGCTGGCCGCGGTCATCGACGGCCACAGCCCGGAAAAGCACCCCGTGCGGAAAATCGTAGGGCCTCACCAAGGGAATGATCTCCGGCGCCTTTTCCAGTAGGCGCCGCGGCCAGTCGGTAATCATTCCTCCGTAATTGAGATAGAGTTTGGCGATCTTTTTCCGGTAGAGGCCCTCGGCCTTCTTCCAGTGAGCCCGGTGTTCAACCACAACAGCATAATCACCAGCCCCGGCAAAACCGTTCTGCCGCTCGAGGGGGAGCGTATAGGTCTCGCAATGATCTTTACCGACCGAAAAGAAATCGGCGACCACCGCCGCTCGCAAATCGATTCTCTCTCCTTTGTGAACCATGTAGATCGACTTCAGCCCCTTGAGTTTCGGAGTATCCTCGACCCCGAGCCGGATACCCATCAGGCCAGATCCGGTAAAAGGATGGAAATGGATTATCTTGACGATCCTCTCTCCCGCTGCGGTCTGCCGCGGCACCAGCACGGTGGTGTGAGCCACCGTCAACCCGGGAAAAGAGAGGAGTAGCAGCAACTGCAAAATAATTTTTTTCATCAGCCCCCCGGTTCAATTCCTTTATTCAGATAAAGCCGTTTTTTGCTTTCATCACCCCGATCTCCGCCATTAGATTGGCGCTATAATTGATCGCCGGAGGAAAAGCAATGCAATTTCCCGAAACCAGCAAGAACGGTTTAAAAACAAAATGCCGGTTCAGCCTGAAGCTGAACCGGCACTGGATGACTGCATGAGTTCAAGGTTTTCAGTCAGCGGCATCATCGCCCAGGCGGCGGGCATAAAAACCGAAAACCAGCAGGGCCAATCCGTCGAAGAGCAAGCTGATACCAACCAGCAGACCGACGGTAACCATTGAACTGAAGGGCCAGCCGGCCAGGAGAATCACGGCCAGCATCAGCGAGGCCAAACCGTTGATCAGCATCATCCACCAACCCCGGTGGGGACGATAGCTCCAGGCGAAGGTGATGCTGGAAAAGGCGTCGACCAGCAGGTAGGCCGCCAGCATCATACCGACCGCGGCGATTCCGCCACCCGGGAAGAAGAGCAGCAGAAGAGCGACGATCAACAGCATCACCGGCTTGAGCCAGGCGCTGAACGACCGACGGTAGCTGTGAAAAGTGATATATCCCTGAACCACGGCGCTCAGCAGAAACAGCCAGGCCATCATCCCGACCACCATCAGTGACATCAGGGGCGGGAAGATCAGGCCGACCAGCCCGATAACCGCCATGATCGCGCCGGCGATCATGGTTTTCCGGCTGAACCGTTTTATGGTTTCCGGGTCAAAATGAAAACTCGCGATTATCGGCATTATTTATCCCCTTTGACACCACTGAAGGTTTTGATCGCTTTGGCCTTGAACTCTTTGAGTTTCTCTTTCAGGCTGGCGAAGAGTTTTTCCGCCCGGTTTTTACCCTTGATCTCTTTTTCCACCGAGCTGACAGCATCGTCCAACATTTTATACGTCGTATCACTACTGCTGGCATAACCGAGGGCCTCGGCCAGCTTGAGTTCATTACGGGCGGCATCGAGATGTTTCAAGGCCTGTTCCTTGTCTTTCTTCGCCACCTTGCGGGCCTCTTCCACCAGGGCTTCAGCCTTGAGCAGCGGTACCGGAATGATGATTTCATCCCGCACCAGGGTATTCAAAGCCATCTCGAGAATATCCCGGGCCTCATCCACCTTCTCTTCATGCAGGTAGCGGGCCGCTAATTTCAAAGCCTGGGGGTAGGAGATCAAAGGCAGGCTGACAGTAACCACATCGATCTCGCTACGCAGTTTATCCAACAGCCGACGAGCCGCCTGAATCTCACCATCTTTCAGATACTTGCGCACCAAGGCCAGATTCTCGCGGATCGATTTCAGATCCCCGAGGTATTCAACCGCGACCACCGATGAATCGATCGGCAGCATGGCCGGTGCCTTCTTGTCGGCCAGTACCACTTCGAGCTTGCCGATCGCCTTCTCCAGGTCCTTGACCGCCAGATCACTGTCCTTCTTATCGAGATCGGCCAGAACCTGGTGGGTCAAGAGAAGGGCGTCTACCGCCTCCTTGATGACCGCCGTCTGCTGGTCACAAGCCGCGACCTTGGCGTTTTTCACCGCTTGAGAACTTACCTGGGCCGAGGTTTCGGCCCACACCGCCGGCGTAACCGCGGTCAGCAACATGACAACCATTGTAAACACGATCATTACTTTTTTCATTGTCCCATTCCTCCTGAAATTGAGATATTGATTTGTTTCCAACATAAGGTGCTTTTCCCAAATAAAAGACATCGGCCCGGCATTGCCGGGGGCCGGCCAGCCTCATGTCTCTATTTCGACACCCTTCAAGATGGGCATCATCCCGGTGAAAATCAAGGGGGAAAATAAAAAGAGCCGGAAGAAATTTTAACTATTGTCAAATATCTAACTCTCGGCGATTTTACAAAATGAATTTTTTGCGATATTTTACTATCATGGTTCTCGACAGACCGAGACCGAACAGGGCCAAGCAATAAGCACCGGCAACCAATGCGAGGCTGCCGGATGAACACCACAGAAAGCATTGAGGAGGTTAGCAATGAATGCCAGAAAGTTGTTTTTGCTGTCAGGTTGCATTTTGGTTCTCTTTTTTATTGCCCCGTTGCAGGCCAGTAACCTGTTTCTGGACTATGTCGACGGGACCAGAATCTATTTCTCCCATATCGCGGTTGCTGGAGGCTGGGAGACCGAAATCGCCGCCCTGAATCCGACCGCCGGCAACGCGGTGATCACCCTGACACCTTACGACAAAAATGGCAACCCGGTTGGCGACCCGGTTCAAAGCACCATAAAAGCCCATGGTCGCTACCTGAGAATCGTCGGCCGTGATTTCGCCCGGGCGGCCGATATCGCTTATATTCTGATGACCTCTCCGGTTTTCGGACTCAAGGGCTACAGCAAATTTTACCAGGGCTCCGGGGCTGAGGCCATCAGGGCTTCGATCATGGCCTCGGAACCCAAAACCAGTGGTCTTTTCACAAAAATCGACCATGACGGCTGGACCGGAATCGCCTTCATCAATACCGGTGCGACCACTGCGCACATCACCCTGACCGCTTATAACGATCAGGGCAGTATCGTCGCCCAGCAATCAAAAACCGTTGCCCCCGGCGAAAAGGTCGTCGACATCGCCCAAAAACTTTTCAGCCAGTCGATTGCCAATGCCGCCTATGTCGAATTCACCTCGGACCAGAAGGTGGTCGGTTTTTTCCTCAACGGCTCCGCCGACGGATCGATGCTCGACGGTTCCCAGGCTCTCTAGAGACTCCCGGGACGATGATCTTGCCAAGGAGGTAAGAAAATGAAAAATATATACGGTTTTCTTTTTACAGTTCTGATCATCCCGTTGCTGCTTCTGAGTAGCTGTCCGCAAACTGCGGACGCGGTCAACTCCTGTGTCACCGATCCCCCCTTTCTCAGAGGAAGGGTCCTGACCGACGGAGAGATCATCATCCCCGACCCGGATTTCAACCGGCTTCGGGAATTCAAGTACTACAGTGGAGAAAACAGCGACAGTCTAGGGGAAATTTCGGGCTCGCCAGACCGGAATCTAGAATTCTATGACGAACTGGTGGCTGCCAACC
>JAADEO010000004.1 GCA_013153415.1 Deltaproteobacteria bacterium | reverse complement strand
CGGTATGACCCTGCATTTTATCATCGCCCTGCTGCTTCTGGCCTGGGGGACCATTCTTCTGAAAAGCGGAGGGGAGGAAGACTCGCAAAACCCGGAACCGGGCCGGGGCAGCCGGGCCTGGCTCCTGCTGGCTCTGCCCTGTCCGGTCTGTTTTTCGGTGATTCTTTTTTCCGGGGCTTTCCTGCACCATCTCTGGCCCGGAATGACGGCGCTTTTCGTCTGGCTCGGAGCCGCTTTCATCACTCTGGCCCTGGCCGCGGCCTTATTGTTCCATCTTTCCGGCAACCGGCAACGGCCCGAAGCTTTCCTGGGAACGGTGATGATCCTGGCGGCGCTCTATTTCCTGGTCACCATCGCCGTGGTTCCCCAGTTCGCCGATATCGAAAGGATCTATCGCCTGAGCCAAAACAGCGTCGGCCTGCTGCCCGGCTCCCATCGCCTGCTGCTGCTCTCTGTGGCCGGCCTGGCTTTCATCTGCGGTTATCTGCGAAAAACCTTCAAAAGAAATATGGTCTGAACTCTCATGGAAATAATGGCCCTGCTCAAATCTTTCATCTACCTGGTTTCGTCTTCCCTGCTGGTCCCGGTGCTGGTGCTGCTTTCCGGGCTGACCCTCTGGCTGCTGGTCTACTGCGGGGGCTTTTTCTCCCTCTGGCTGGCCCGCCATCGCCTGCCCCGGGACCGGAACCCGGTCCGGGAGATCGCCGCCTACCGTTTCGAGATCTTTCCCTTGCCGGTGCAGGAGTTCTGCAAACGCCTGCTGGCTCTGTACGAGCCCGGCGGGATCGATGAGATCGAGGTGCTGAATCTTCTGCGCGAGACCGAGCACCGTCTCTGGAAGGCTCTGGACGGTTTGAAGATCATGATTCGCATCGGTCCCGGTCTCGGGCTTATCGGTACCCTCATCCCGATGGGTACCGGCCTGGCCTCGCTGGGACAGGGTGACCTGACCCGGCTCTCCGGCGATCTGGTCATTGCTTTTACGACGACCGTCGTGGGCATGGCCATCGGCCTGGTCTGCTACTTCATTTTCACGATCGAGCGACGCTGGATCGAGGAGGATGTCAAGAACATGGAACTGGCGGCTGAGATTCTGGCCGGTTCCGGGGTCGGCCGCCGGGGAGAGGGATGATGAGATATTTCCGCCGGACTCAGGACCGCGGCAGCGGTTTTTCCGATAACGATCCCATGAGCGGGGTCGCCAACCTTTTCGATCTCGGCCTGGTGTTCATCGTCGGGCTGCTCTTGGCGCTTTTCGGCGCCTACCACCTGGAGGATCTGCTCAAGGAGAACAGCGAGCTGACCATTACCAAGCGGACCGCCTCGGGCGAGATGGAGATCATCGTCAAAAAGGGTCGCCGGATCAAGGCCATGAAGGTTTCCCGGGAGAAGGCGAAGGGCCGGGGCCAGCGCCTCGGGGTCGCCTACCGGCTGGAAGACGGGAGCCTGGTCTACGTGCCTGAGAAGGAGGGAGCGAGATGAAGATCAAGCAGTGGCGCAGCCTGCACCGGTTGAGCGGTTTCATCGTCGTGGGGTTTCTGCTTTTCTACACCTTTTCCGGCATTCTTCTCAACCACCGCAAGTACTTCAATAATTTCCTGGTCGAAAAGCAGGTCCCGGTATCCGGTCGCCGGGTCGATCCCGGGCTGCTGCGTACCTTTGTCGAGCAGTGCCAGGCCGCCTGCGGAGAAACTCGCCGACCGGTGATGATCGTGATCCGGGACATGAAGAACATCGATTTCCGCTACGACCGCCACGGTTACGATTCCTACCTCATCAACCCGGCCGCCGGTACCGTCAGGCGGGTTTCCAAGACCGCCCGCGAACCCTGGCACCTGATGAAATGGCTGCATGTCAACTACATGACCACCCCGGCCTGGGTGGTGATCAGCGACCTTATCGCCCTGCTGATCCTGGTCAACGGGATCTCCGGACTTTTCTGTTTGCGCTGGCGGCGCCGGGAGTGGCTCTGGGCCCTGGCGGGGCTGGCGGTCTTCGTAATCGCGGTAGCGGTGGGATGAAAGTGGCGATGAGAATGATGTCGGGCCGTCTGCTTGTGGTTGTCTGCCTGGTCCTGCTGTTCGCGGTCCCGGTGCGGGCCTCGAGGCTCATGCTGCTGGTTCTCGACAACAACTCCTACCTGGTCGACCAGGCCCTGAAGGAACTCGACCCGGCCATCGATGTCAAGGCGGTCAACGCCGCCCGGCTCGATCCCGACAATGAGAAGCTCAAGGCCGAGATCGATAGGGCCGAGGTGCTCATCGTCGATGTCATGGGGCGCAAGCTGGAAAACTATCTGATCGGGAATATCAACCTCAGGAACAAGAAAATCTACGCGCTCAGGGGCTCGGTCGATGATGAGCGCCTGCGGCGGCTGGGTTTTATCTTCGATGACCGGGTGGCGGGCTACTACCGTAATCTGAGCCGCGAGAATATCGCCAACATGGTGCGTCTGGTGGCCGCCCGGCATCTTGATCCGACGATCAGTTACGGTGAAGTCAAAAAGACCCCTAAGCTCGGCATCTTCCACCCCGCCGCCGACCGGATCTTCGAAAGTTTTGCCGAGTTCGACCACTGGCGGCGGCAGCGGCCGGGGTTCGATCCCGGCCGGCCCACGATCGGAGTCCTCTTCTTTTCCTCCTACCTCCCCCCCGGTCAGAAGAAGCCGATCCGCCGGATCATCGAGCGTCTCGAGGAGGAGAATTTCAATGTCATCGCCGCCTTCGGCCGGGACGAGGAGAGCATCGCCCGTTACCTGCTCGACGACCGCGGCGTTTCCCGGGTCGACCTGGTGCTGGCCTTCTCGCTCAAATTCTATTCCGCCCTGACTCCGGAGTTGGGAGAGCGGCTCGGGAAACTCCAGGTCCCGGTCATCAACGCCATTCCCCTGTTCACCTCGTCTCGCGAAGCCTGGCGGCGCAGTCCGGTCGGGATCGCCGGCAGCGAGGTGGCCTGGGCGATCGCGACCCCGGAGATCTCCGGCCTGGTCGAACCGACGCCTTTGGCGGCCAAGCAGCGGGTGGTCAATCCTGAAAACGGCAAGAGCTATTATGTCAATGTTCCGATTCCCGAGAATATCGATCGTCTCCTGCCCCGGCTTCATAACTGGATCAAGTTGCAGCGCAAGCCCGATCGCGACAAGAAAATCGCCCTGATGTTCTATAACCACAGCCAGGGCAAGCAGAATGTCGGGGCCAGCTATCTCAATGTTTTCGCCAGTATCGAAAAAATCATCGAGGCCCTCGCCGCCCGGGGCTACCGGGTCGGCGAGCCGCCTTCCGAAGCCGAAATCAAGCGGCTGATCCTGACCTCGGCCCGCAACATCGGTTCCTGGGCCCCGGGTGAACTGGAAAAACTGCTGCGCGCCTCCGGGACTATCCGGTTGCCGGTGGCCCGCTACCGGGAATGGTTCGCGCGGCTGCCGGCGACTTTCCGGGAACAGGTCCGTAAACAGTGGGGAGAGCCGGAAGATGCGGAAATCATGCGCGATGGCGATGATTTCATCATTCCGGCCGTGACCCTGGGAAACCTGGTGCTGCTGCCCGAGCCTTCCCGGGGCTGGAGCGACGATCCCATGAAGCTCTATCACGATCCCAGTATCTACCCGCACCACCAGTATCTGGCCGTCTATCTCTGGCTGCAGCACGGGTTTCGGGCCGATGCCGTGATCCACCTGGGAACGCACGCCACCTACGAGTGGAATCCGGGCAAGCAGGCCGGGCTTTCCCCGGCCTGCGCCCCCGAAGTCCTGATCGGTGATATCCCGAGTCTCTATCCTTACATCGTCGATGATGTCGGCGAAGGCATCCAGGCCAAGCGCCGCGGCCGCGGGGTGATGATCTCGCACCTGACACCGATGCTCAAGGAGGTCGATCTCTACGCCGAGTATGCCCGCATGGCGGAGCTGATCAACGAATACGAGCGGGCTCGGGCCGATGGCGGACGCACGGGAGCTGAGAAGTTCAAAGCGTTGATGAAACTGGCGCGTCGGACCGGAATCGTCAACGATCTCAAGGATGAGCTGGCGGCGGCCGGGGAGCGCCGGGATGCCGTGGTCAGGCTGATCGGCCACTATCTCGAAGAGATCAACCAGAACCTGATGCCTTACGGCCTGCACTGTTTCGGCCGCAGTCCCGCCGACCGGGAGATCGAGGCCATGAGCCGGGCCGTGGTCAAGTGGAACCGGAGTCCCGACCAGTTGACGACCATGGCCCGGATCAAGCAGTCGGGACCCGGAGAGATCGCGGCTCTGATGGCCGGTCTCGAGGGCCGCCGGATCGAACCCGGGCCCGGCAACGACCCGGTGCGCAATCCCGAATCCTTGCCCACGGGCCGTAATTTCTACGGTTTCAACCCGGCCCGGATCCCGACACCTGCAGCCTGGGAGCTGGGTCGGCAGGCGGCGGCAAAGATCATTGCCGACTACCGGAAAAAGCACCAGCGCTATCCCGCCAAGGTCGCGGTCGTGCTCTGGGCCACCGAGACCCTGCGCAACGAGGGGATCAACGAGTGCACGATCCTTAACCTGATGGGGATCAAGCCTAAATGGAGTAAAACCGGCCGGGTCCTCGGGGTCGAGGCGATTCCCGGATCTCGTCTCGGGCGTCCCCGGGTCGATGTCATGGTCAACGCTTCGGGACTCTACCGGGATCTCTTTCCCGACAAGCTCGAGTTCATCGACGATGCCGTCCAACTCGCCCTGCGCCAGGCCGATATCGAGAACCTGATCGCCAGGGGAACCCGGCGGCTCAAGAGAAAGCTTCTGGCCGCCGGTCTCGATCCGGCCGCAGCGGAGAAACTGAGCCGATTGCGGATCTTCGCCGCTCCGCCCGGGGCTTACGGTACCGGGGTTGCCGAGATGGCCGGTTCCTCCGGTTTCTGGGAAGATGAAAAGGAGATCGCCGGGGTTTACGCCAACCGTGTCGGTTACGCTTACGGCCGCGGAAACTGGGGGATCGCGGCTGAAAAAGCGCTCAAGGCCAATCTCGCCGGGGTCGAAGTCGCGGTCCATTCGCGCTCCTCCAATGTCTATGGTTTGCTCGATAACGATGACATGTTCCAGTACCTGGGCGCCCTGGCCCTGGCGGTGCGGGCCGAGACCGGCAAAAGCCCGGAAGTACTGGTCACCCAGCAGCAGAAACCCGGTCGTCTCGAGGTTGAGGCGATGGCCAAGACCCTGGGGCGGGAGATGCGCAGCCGTTACCTCAACCCGGAGTGGATCAGCCGGATGCAGAAGGAGGATTACGCCGGGGCCCGGGAGATGGCCCATTTCGTCGAGTATCTCTGGGGTTGGGAGGTGACCACTCCGAAAGCCGTGGCGGACAGCGCCTGGCAGCAGAGTTACGAGGTTTACGTCGAGGATAAATACGGTCTCGAACTCGATCGGTTTTTCCGCCAGTCCTCTCCCTGGGCCTTCCAGTCGCTCAGCGCCCGGATGCTGGAAGCGGTGCGCAAAGGCTACTGGAATGCGAAGGAGGAGGTCCGGCGAAAACTGGCGGCCAGCTATGCCGTCAGTGTGGTCGAGAAGGGGGTCGCCTGTTGTGACCACACCTGCAACAACCCGTTGCTCAACCAGATGGTGGTTTCACTGATCTCATTGCCCGGGGTCATGAACCCGGAAATGGTGGAAAAGTTCAAGCTGGCGGTCGAGCAGGCGGCGCAAAAGAGTCTCGCCGAGCAGGTCAGCGACCGCCGGGCTTTGCAGGCAGAGCTTGCGGCCGCCGGACCGCAGTCGGAACGGAAAACGGAAAAACGGACGGCCGAAAAAAACGCCGGTCGCCGGGCTGGAGAGCGGGAGGTCGAAGGTTACAGGATGAAAGAGCTGAAAAATAGTGACGAGAGCACTGAACTGACCTCGTCCGGGGTCGAGTGGCTGGCCGGGGTCGTGGTGCTGCTGTTCATCGCCCTGGCCGCCTGGGGCGCCCGGCGCCGGAGAAACGGTTGAGAGCCGTATTATCGGGTGACTGCTCAGCGTTTCGCGAGTACCCGACAATTTTAAAAAACATCAAACAAGGAGGAAAAAATCATGTGTGGAAATTATCTCAGGTTGACGATCGCCGGTCTGCTGCTATTGCTCTTCTGCCTGCCGGCCGCGGCCGTGGAACCGGGGGGTACGCCGGTTGTCGGAGACCGGGCCCAGCTTATGGACGAGGTCGTGGTCACCGCTACCCGGACTGAAAACAAGGTCATGGAGACGGCTTCGAATATCGCCGTGATCAAGGCGTCCGATCTTGAGAAGATGGATGCCAAGAATCTCGCCGACGCCCTGAAAAAGGTTCCCGGGGTCTACTATACCAACGCTTCCGGCCTGGAACCCAAGATCTCGTTGCGCGGCACCCATATCGGCATGAGCGGCGGAGCTCTGGTGTTGCTTAACGGAATCCCGGTCAACATGGGTAAATTCGGTTACACCGACTTCGAGGCCCTGCCGATCGAGAATATCGACCGGGTCGAGATCGTCAAGGGACCGATGTCGGCTCTGTACGGCGGCGACTCGGCCCGCGGGGTCATAAACATCATCACCAAACGGGGTAGCCGCCCGCTGGAGGGGAATGTCAGCGCTGCCGGCGGCACCCACAACGACCAGCGCTACTCGGCCCTGGTTTACGGGGCCAAGGGCGACCTCGATTACAATCTCAATCTCAAGAAGCGCGAGCAGGACGGCTATCGCGACCGTACTTCGATCGACAACTACTACGCCAACGGCGAGATCGGCTGGTTCGTCTCGGATGCGACCCGCCTTTCCTTCTATTTCAATCTTGTCGACAAGGAACGGGAGCTGGCCAAGAAACTGACCGAGGCCCAGCGTGATGAAAATCCCCGTCAGGCACCGGACTACAGTGAAAGCGACAATAACGACATCATCACCGGTCTCAATCTCGATGTCAGCAAGGAGCTCTACGATATCAAAACCACGCTCTACTACAAGAACCGGGACAAGGATTACGAAAATTACAAGCTGGCGACCCGGACTCCCTACAAGGAGGAACTGGACGAGGATGTCTACGGCATCCGCTCGATTTTCTCCTGGAAACAGCCGGTATTCGGTCGCGGCAATACCCTGTCGGTGGGTTTCGACTGCGATTACGACAGTATCGATCTTGATACCGTCCGGGCCCAAAAAAAGGAGCCGGGAGCCCCCTATACCCGGCCCGATCCCAAGAAATCGGGTGATTTTTCCCGTACCGAGATCGGCTTTTTCATTCAGGACGAGCTACGCCTGTTAGACAACCTGACCCTGACTCTGGGACTGCGTTACGACTATTTCGAGTTCGACAATGATGCCGACTACGATTTTTCCCAGGGCGGCCGCTATGATTACGACGAAAAGCCCGATTTCGACGAGTGGAACCCGCGTTTGAGCCTCAATTACATGCCGCTCGACAACCTCAGCCTCTATGCCGGCTACAGCAAGGCCTACCGGGCGCCCAATCTCTACGATTACTACGCCAGCGGCTCCTATTCCGCCAAGAACGCCTACACCCTCAAACCCGAGACCTTCACCCAGTACGAGGTCGGTACCCGTTATGGACTGGCCCGCTGGCTCAATGTCGAACTTTGCTATTTCCATCTCGTGATCGACGACATGCTCGATACCGCCTACGATGAAAGCGGCACCTACATGGGAAAGCAGAATATCAGTGAAGTGACGATCGAGGGGGTCGAGCTGACCCTGGCCGGCGAGCCGTGCGACTGGTTCACATACCGGGTCGGCTACTCCTGGATGGACAGTGAATATTCGGATGATCTCCTCTACAAGGTCGGCCGGAGAAAGGTCGTCAACGTCAAAGGCAACTCCCTGACCAAGGTGCCCGACAACAAGGTCAATGTCGACCTCGATTTCAAGCTCCTGGAGAAAACCGCCTATCGCCTTTTCTGGCATGTGAACTACTACTACCAGGATGAATACGAAATGGACAAGGCCAATACGGATCGCTACCAGGACTACAGCCTGGTCAACAGCAAGTTGCGGCTGGTCCACGATTCCTTTGAAGCCTTCGTCGCGGTGGACAATATCTTCGATGAGGATTACGACGGTTACGCCTACCGCAGTTACGGCAAGAACTACTACTATCCGGCCGCCGGCACCACCTACGCCGTGGGGCTGAAGTACGTGTTCTGATTCCTGTCTGTCCGGAGCAAACGAAAGAGCCGCTTTCTCATCAACGGGAAAGCGGCTCTTTCGTTTGCGAAGCTGTTTGTCGGGGGGTTAGCGGCCGGTGACCAGGGGCAGCACGTTCTGGGTGATTTTCCAGCCGCGGCGGGCGAACTCGATGCCGGCC